>NZ_OEPW01000004.1:0-297808 GCF_900240235.1 Alistipes sp. cv1 | reverse complement strand
GTGCGACCGGGTGGCGCTGTTGCTGACGCTAAGAGAGCGGGTAACGGGCGGATCGTCCGTCGCCCGCTTTCATACGCTGCTGGGCGCGGGGCTGAGGATTATGATTCATTAGAAACGAAAAAAATGGGAACCGTTATGGTAAAGACGATAGCGGCCGGCTGTACGGTCTTGCTGACCGCGCTGGCACTTTGGGCCTGCAACGATAAAATCGACGTGAAGCAGGCTTATCCCTTCCGGCTGACCTCCTGGCATTTGCCCGAAGAAATCGCAAGCCGCGATGATAACGAACACGTTTATCTTTGAAAAGAGGCGAATACGCGGAAATTATCATTGGAAAAACGGCATTCAGTACCAAATAGGTCGGCAGACAGCCTTAATAAAAGCCAGTTATGCTCAGACGACTACATCCGGAATTATTATGAAACGACCCGTAACGCACTGCTCGTTACCGGCGCACGGCAGATCGGCAAGACTTATTCGATCCGTCAGTTCGGCAAATCGTTCAAAAGTTTCGTCGAGATCAATTTCATCGAGATGCCCGAAGCGGTGGAGCTGTTCAAAGGGGCGAAGAGCAGCGGCGATATGCTGCTGCGCTTGTCCGCCCTGACTTCCGTACCGCTTATCAAGGGGGAAACGCTCGTTTTTTCGACGAGGTACAGGAGTGTCCCGAGATCGTTACGGCGATCAAATTCCTTGTGGACGAAGGCTCGTACCGTTATATCCTCAGCGGTTCGCTGTTGGGGGGGGGAGTTGAAAGACCTGCGTTCGGAGCCGGTCGGATATATTGGTGTCAAGGATATGTACCCGCTCGATTTCGAGGAGTTCATTTCATGCGGTGGGTATCAGCGATGCCGTGATCGGGTCGCTGCGCGAAGCGTGGAAGCGCCGCGAGGCCGTCAATGAGTTCGTTCACGGCAAGATCATGGAACTGTTCCGGCTCTATCTCATCGTGGGCGGTATGCCGGCCGCTGTGAGCAGGTACATCGAGAGCAATAATCTTCAGGAGGTAATGGCCGTACAGCAAGACATCATCCGCCTGTACAAACGGGACATTGCCCGGTACGACCCGGGCAACAAACTCTATATCGAGGAGATTTTCAACCTGATTCCGCCCGAGCTGAATGCCAAAAACAAACGCTTCATTCTGAAGAGGCTGAACGAACATGCGAAGTTCGATCGGGTCGAAAGCAGTTTTCTGTGGCTGACCAACGCAGGAACGGCGTTGCCGGTTTATAACGTGGAGGAACCGAAAGTCCCGCTTTTACTGGCCCGTTCGCGCAACCTGTTCAAACTCTTCCAAAATGACGTGGGACTGTTGGCCAGCCAGTATGCCGAGGACATCCAGCTACGCATTATCAACGGAGACAAGGACATCAATTTCGACTCGGTTTATGAGAACGCCGTAGCGCAGAAGTTGGCGGTGCACGGCATCGCCACATATTATTACAACAACAAGAAACGGGGCGAGTTGGATTTCGTCATCGCACTGGGCGGTAAGGTTCTGCCCATCGAGGTAAAGTCGGGCAAGGACTACGAAACGCACCGCGCCCTGTCCAACATTATGGATTGCAAGGAATACGACCTGCAGCAGGCTGTCGTATTCAATAACGACAACCTGAGGGTCGCGGGTAAGATCGTCTATGCTCCCGTCTATATGGCGATGTTCCTCGAAAAAGAGAATACGGCTCCTGCCTACTATAAAGTGGACCTGTCGGGATTATAATGCGGTTAAATTTTTTAAGGCGATACAATATGTAGCTTTTTAAAAGATTGACGCAGGAGGGTATAAAAACAGAGATCGGTTATCTTAGCAACAAGATATTGGTTTGCGCAGATTTTACGTTATCCTGTACAATCGAATATCCTCTCCATTTTACCCCTTCTTATTCCGCCTTGACGCACCGTAAACTCATAGCGGAAGCTTTCGAACTCTCAAGTTGTTGAGCATTAGCCGTACCTATCAGATACCACATATTCTCTGTGTCGGGAGCCGAGGCCGTTAATAGGGCCGCGCACTGTCCAGCTTCTATAAGTTCTCCGTCGAAAGAATATTTGTATCCGGCGCCCGGCACAAAAATGGACGCATTTCGGCGGGGACTGTTCGTTGATGGGTTGAAGAACAGCGTACCTATATAGGCTATGTCTTTGGTACCCCATGCCACGGCCGTATTGCCTTCCCTGACATCATACCCATTTACGCCTGGCCCTACATAGGGGTTATTGTGAGCTCTCCGGTCAAAAAAACCGTCCGCATAAAAGCCCCATCTCATATTGCCGTTTGATTGATTCCCCCCAATGGGAGGGTCGGCGTACAAAGACTGCCTGATTTCCGAATTGGATATATTTGATGCCGAGTTATTCAACGCGACTGCAGAAGTCAAACCGTCATTCGGCCGGCGGTACCCCGGGGGGCAAGTTTCATATGTGTTTTTTATACTTTCCCAAAAGTTTGGGTTTGCTTGAGACAACCACCCTGTCGGTACCGTCGTAATGTCGGCATTATAAGTGCGTCGCGGATAAGAGAGAGGTGCCCATTGGAAGAGAGCGCCGGCCTGTGAAGGATAATCCGTGAACGCGGCATTCGACAGATTTCCCAGGATATCGGTATAAATACTGGAATTGGCCATATCTGATGCCGTGGCATTGTAGGCAGAAAAACGCACAGCCGATAAACCGCGACCGCCATCGCCAGGGTACATCAGGTAGTCGGCCTCTTCCCCTTGCCGTATAAATATTACATGATATTTTTGGGGAGACCCGTAACGCAGCAACACCAAAGCATAGCGGACTGGGACAGAAGTGGTAGGCGTATAGGTGGAGGTCAGGCCTATGCGGAAAGAAATATAGTTGCCGGCTCCGCTGACAACGCTTCCTGAGGCCGAAGACAAATGCCCGGAAACGCTAAAAGTGGCGTCATTGGCCGGCAAAAGCATATCGACCGGAGTTTCAGTACTGCGGTTATAAGTTATGCCCGCATCGTCGGAATCCTCCGTACTGAATACAATATCACCCGGGCTCCATCCGTCGCCCAGCCAGAACACCGATGCATCCCAGCTTCCCGCAAGCAATGATGAACTGACAGGTATGCGTATGATACGCTCCCCTTTCTGATTGTTTTTCCAGTATGCTCCGACGTATTGATCGTGGATATAGCTGGCGTGTATCACTGATGACGCATAGTCGGGCAGTTGCACAAGGTTGATTTTTATGTCCGTATCGTCCGTGTTAACAATAGTCCCGGTTATTTCATTCGTCGTACTGTTGTTAGAGGTGGGTTTCCATGCATAGAGCGTCGTCGTTCCCGATCCGCTGTAAGAGCCAATGACCGGAATGGTTCCATCCAGATTTTTCACATTGGCGGCAGTGAGCGTTCCGGCCGCCCAGCCCTGCAGGTCGGCGAAGTTGTCACAGATATAGAAATTGGTGCCCGATATGGTCCAGGTCTTGGGAGACTCGTTTTGCACGATCACGTTGAACTGCGAGAACCCTCCCATAGGCGGAAGAACGATTCTTTCCGGGGTAAGCATAATGATGGCATCGGGGGATACGGATAAACTGTAATTGATACGCTGCCCGGACGACCATGTAATTCCGCTCAGGTCGAATTCAACATCCGGACGCCCGTCATCGACACCCACGATCAGCCTGGCGCCGGCCGGGAGAGTCTGCGGAATCATCATCAAGTAACCGCCGCCGGTATTGACCAGCTGCGACGAAGGATCCAAGTATACATCCGTATCCACCGTGGCTTCGAAATTTCCTGTGGAGGAGGAAGCGATATTCCATGAGAATGTTCCGTCTGCATTGGTTGTCAAGATGCCGTTGGTCTTAACCCCCTGTATTTCAAGCTTAGTGATTTGCTGTCCATTGCCGGAAGCCTTGAATCCGATGCATGTCAGAGCGTGTCTCATCTGGAAATTGACAGGTGCAGAGCCGTTATTGGTTTTGTTGCGGTCTGCCACAAGAGCCGCAACCATTAGGTCAGGCTGGTCGGAGCAGTTCGTGGGAACGGTATAGCTGATGGTCGGAATGCCGGTAGTAACATTTGGAGTTATCCCGTTAGTAGCGGTAGCGTGGGGCGAATAGGCGAAAAAGCTGATATTCGCATCCGCGGCCTGAGGCCAGTAGGCCGGATTGTCGTAGGTCCAGGAGCCGCTGTTGTGGGAAACCTTCACGTTATTCATAAAATCAGGGGTCGCTGTCGCTCCGTTCGCCGCCCAGTTATTGGATGTTCCGTTGCCGGTATAATATGCAAATACTCCCATATTCGGGATGTCCGCTACCGATTCCACCGGCATTCCGCGGGTGAAGGCATCACCCGGGTTACCAATGAAACCGATCCTGCCGTCACCGTACCCGCAACCTTCCATTTCGTTTTTAGTACAGGACACAGCTGCAACAGCTGCGGTCAAGCTTATTATTATAAATCTGATAGTATTCATAACCGTATCTATTTTTAAATCTTTAGTGACCGGAAGAGGTATCACCCTCTTCCGGTCTGTGTTACCAAAACGTCTCCTTTATTTATGGCTGAGGAAGTTCGGGATCGGGCGTCACAGCAGTCCAATCTTCAGCAATGGAAGACTCGAATTCGATTATATTGAAAATCGGATCCGTTCCGCCGCCGTGCGAATCGGCGTCAATAATCATCTTCAACAAATAATGCTTGCCTTTTTCGAACTCATCGGCGGGGATATTGCCAGTCGCAATCGTATACTGCTGCAGATCGCCACTGTAGATTGTGGTTCCGTTTTTCGTTATCGTTATGCCGGCTGTAATCTTCACTTTACATCCAGCCGAACTTTGCGGTATAATCATGTAAGACGCTGCTCCTGCATAGGTTGCAGACGTTGAATTAGGAGAGGCCCATGCAGGAGTAGTGGCCGTCGGATCAATTGTTCCTCCTGTCGATTGAACATCCAGGCTGGCAGTAAGCCCTATTGTGCTGAGTTGGTAGCCAGCATCTGACAAGTCATCATGCAATTGGGCTGTAACGGTGATTTTGGCCAACATATGGGAAAAAGCCAAACCAACAGTGCCGGAAGTCAGGCCCAGTTGAGGAGCGGCAATGGTAAAATCCTTGTTGGCATTTGCTGGAACTTCATAGGCGATTGAGAGAGTCGGATAAGTTCCGGTCGCCGCAACGTCTGCCGGAGCCCATGCGTAAAAATCCACACTACCGGAAGCGGGCCAGTAGTAAGGGCCGCCGCTGGGGACATCGCTTGCACTTACCTGATCGTTGATAAACCAGCCTGTCCCACCACTCCAAGCCGCATAAACCCGGTAAGGATCATTCCCATCGTTTGCGGCACGGGTCAATTTGTCGTTCAGGTTGGTAAATTTGATCTGCTTCGGAGTGAATCCGTCAACGTTTTCCTGTTCGTTTTTCGAACAGCCTGCTAATATGGCCGCCGCTGCCAGAGCCATTAAGATTTTTTTCATTTTGATTCGAATTATGCGTCGTTCGTTAATCTTTTAAAATTTTGTTTTCTTTATTTTCACTTTCGCCTTGCAAAGGTGAAAATTAGGAGTGTTCCCCTGTCCGGTCGGTAATCGCTTTTTTTTTACTTTATCACGTCTTTAAACAATATTATTTATTGATAACCAATATCTTATTTCGAGGTTAAGGGTACATCTATCACATCCCAATCGATAAGCTCCGAGTCAAAACCGGAACCTCCTTCCTCGGGCTCCACATCGGGCAGCCGCTCGGGCAAGTCCACCTCCACTTCGAGAGTCGTCGCCCCATGCTGCCCCGGCAGATACCGGATCAGCCCGGTAACATTCGCCCGCAGGTGCACAACGGTCCGGTCTCTGTCCTTTAAGATGAAGAAAAAGTCCATTGCGATCTGACGGTCGGGCTGGGGAGTAAGCGACGAGGGCTGTTGGCCCGGGATCCCGAACGTGCGGACAGTGGTTGAAATCGTACCCGCCGTGGTCGAGCCGGGGTTATAGGTTCTGTTGTTTATGGTGAACTGCTGGCTAACGGCCTGCAGTGTACTCCTGTCCCCGCTGAAATTATAAGCCCCCGCCATCCCGTTCAAATCGATCAATGCCGGCATACGGGCATTATTCAAACCCTCCACATGGACAGTGACATTCAATTCGTGCACCTTACGTTCGGGTATCAATCCTACCAGGGCTTCGATGGATTCCTGCATCCCCGGAGAAGGCGTCTGCCCTTCTGGATTCTGGGTATACCTGACCATTGCACAACTCACTTCGAAATCACGTACCGTAACCGAAGCCAGGATATCTGGTTCGTAAACGTACGGAACATCGCCCAACCTTAACGGTACGGTGGGGTTGGAATTGATCGTGGCGTACGATTCGAGTGTCGACAGATTCTCATATCCGCGTATACCGACCCCATATAGCTGTCCCCGGATCTCATTGAAAACGACAACCGTGTAGCCCCCTTCGGGCACATAGGCATAGGTCTGTATCCGGTTGGCGCTGTTTTCAAAACGGTGTTCCAGAACCAATTTGCCGTCATTTTTACTGTAAAACAATGCGGTTACGTTTTGCGGGACTATACCGGCTTTCTCCCACAGCGTTCCCATGGGGATAACGGCACGCAGATCCACCACTTCTTCAATAGGGCGGCGGCAACTGCTGAAAAGCAGCGCGACGGCCAGTATCAATACTGTATATTCATTGTATATGCGTTTCATTATTCGCTTTCTTATTCTTACTTGCGGTAACCGCGGTTAATCATCCATACCAGGGATACCTTCAATTGGGTCGGACCAACCCAGTGGAAGTTCCCCCGGCTCTTGAGAATAAGGTGCCACTGATCGTCCTCTCCGCATTTTTCGGCAGCGTATTCCCTGTACTTGCTTCCCATATATCCTAAACCGAGCGAATACTCCATCCGCCAGTTTTTGCTGATGCTGTGGGCAAAACCTCCGGTAATACCCGCTGAAACAAACTCGCCCTGATATCCTTTTGTCTTCCATTCCACATCATAATAACCGCCGCCCGCATATAGGCCCGTAAACCATCCCGTCATTTGATTGCGTCCTGTACGCTCGCCCCACCAGTAACGCAATTCCATGTTCCCGTTCAGCACTTCCAGGGCGTGTTGTTTTTTTTCAAAAAGCCACCACGGGAACACCCATTCCATAGCCAATGACCAGCGCTCCCTCATGGGGATTTCGATACCGGCATTGACCGCAGATCCTAAATCGTACAGAAGGTTGGTTTTCATCGCAAAAAGCGGTTTGCGTGCCATTGTCGGCAACGATGGAATTGACAAGGTGTCGCTCGGATCGTTTACCGAGTCATTGCCAGCCTCCGGCCCCACCACCTGCCCGGGAAAATCAATAGTCGTTTCTATCGCGGGACTGTCTGACGGGACGGGTACCGTGACAATCTCTTCCCGTTGCTGCGCCTTTTCAGGGTTTTCTTCCTTTAAATAGAAAACAACGCTTGTTCCCGACCGCATAAGCCTGGCAAAGTTGCGTGTCAGGTAATTCTCTGTTGCGCCGCCGCCCAGACGCTTCATCTTAATGAACTTCGATTCTTCATCAAGCGGCATCGAAAGTATGCGCAGAAGATCATCCCTGTATGGAACCATCCTGTCAAGTCGGACCTGTTCGAAAAGGTAGCTCCAATTGATAACCGACGGTTTTATAAATATTTTCTGTTCATTCAACTCCACATCGGGGAATTTCCATCGTATATGACTTCTTACCGCCATGGCACGTTCGTACGATAAGCGTGAATTGGTCCGGAACGATCCGATAAGGGAAGAGCTTCCTTGAATGACAATGGAATCCAATGCGGATCTAACCGTTATATCCCGGAATATTTCTTCCAGTTTATTCAATTCGGCCTGGTTGGTGCAGTACTCCCGCATCAGAAGCGAACTGTTGTTGGCAAAATAAAATACCGCAGTCAATGTATCCTGCCGATACCCGGGAGACGCGGCATAGCTGTAGTTTGTCGCCCCCAAAAACAGTGATATCCAGGACAACATGAGCGTGCGCCATAATATATGTCTGTTCAATCTGTTCATTTTTTTATTAATGTGGTGCTGATAATTACAAAGAAATATATTCGTGTTCAATCAGTTTCAGGAGTACAGAGAATGCCATAACTGGTTGCGGATAAACTCTTTAAATTTTGTCATCTTTGATTTAGTGAAAAACGCTGTAAAATTAGACTTTGTTATGCCTGATTTTGTGGTAATTAGCTGTAATATTAGTATTTTGGTTAAGTGCCATGAATCAGAAAAACGATTAATTATCAGCGACATACATATGATTTACAATTATATAATGTTATGTATATGTTATGTAGTATAGTAGGTCTCTAATTCGATTGATTGAAGGTAAATGCAGATTGAGAAAGGGTATGGGGATTAGTTGCACGGAAAATGCATACTTTTGGCATACAATTCAAATTCATATAGCCGCGTGTAACTTTCACGAATGAACGGCAGTTGTCAACATGTTTAAGGGATTGTTGTTTTTGTGACGGAAATTATGAAACAGACTATAATTTTGATATTATGTCTCTTGGGGTGCCGCGTGGCGTCCGGAGAATCATTGGCGCCAGACTCGCTTTTCATCAGGTTGGATGCGTCGATCGCTAACCGTTCGTTTTACATAGAGCAAAAGAACGATACATTGATCGAGCTCAAAAACCGGTTGCTCAATGCTGCTTCGCTGGAACAGAAATATGAGCTTTCCAAAGAATTGGTCTCTCAATACAGCAATTATGAAAACGCCCCCACATTATATTATGCCGACCAATGTCTGGAGATAGCCAGGCAATTGGGCGACCGGAACCTCATTACGGAATCTCTCCTGCGCCGGGCAAACTACCTGCGCTTTTCAGGGCTTACACACGAGTCCCTCTCCATCCTGGAATCAATTGATCCCGATAAGCTGCCCGTTGAATTACGGAAAACGTATTATAAAGTGTATATGCACGTATGCCACAGTTACACCAAGCTTCAGAATGACTCTCACTACAGGGATAAATACATAGAGCTGGCGCTTCGGAATGCGGATTCATACCTAGCCTTGGAAAGAGGCGACGAATCGGAATATTTAAGTGTCCAGGCTTACAAATTTTATTTGGAAAAAAATTACCAACAAGCCATCAATACCATTAAAACCCTGCAGAAAAGGGATGACGTCAAGCCTTATATGAGTGCCGAATATCTGTATTATCTGGGGTTGGTTTATCTCGAACTGGGGGATAGCTATAAGCGTGTGTCTCTCGAAGCATTCATAAGAAGCGCGATAATTTCCAATGAGTTGGCTATGACAAATTTGCTGTCACTTTTATATGTAGGCAGATTGCTGATCAATTCTGACAATCCTTACGCATACATGGCCGATGAATACATAAATGTTGCCGTCGAAGATGCGGTTATTTTCGGAGACAGTTATAGAGCGGATCTTATCAAATCCACCTATTATTACACATTGCAGATCAATCTGGAGAGAGCTGAAGCGCGCAAAAAAACGTTAGAAATAGTCGCTGTTGTCGTTTCCATCTTTTTAGTGACGCTGGGGTTCTTTCTGTTTTTGTTGCTGCGCAGCAACAAAGAAAACAAAAACAACCGTAAAAAATTGTCGGTAACGAATGCCCGCCTGCAGGATTCCGCATTGAGGATGGAGGCATATCTTAAATTATTCATCAACCGAAATTTAGTACAGATAGAAAAGGCAGAAAAATACAAAAAACAGCTATTGAAAATGCTAAACGGCAGTACGTCTTGCGAAAAAATAAAGCAGGATATATCCTCTATGTTCGATATGAACGAGGATTATAATAGCCTATTGGCCGATTTTGACAAATCGATCACCGACCTTTTTCCCCATTTTGCCGACGAGGTCAATAAACTGCTCAAGCCGAATCAGTTATATACGTACGATCAGAATTCGGCCAATAAATTGAATACCGAGTTACGTATATTGGCGCTGGTAAGACTGGGCGTTGCCGATAACAAACAGATCGCCTCCTTTTTCCGCATTACGCTCCAATCGGTGTATAACTACAGGAGCAAGGCCCGGGGCCGGGCCGTAAACGAAGATACTTTCGATGACGATATAATGAAGATTTTATAGACTGAATCTTGGTAATGGGAGGATTACGGGTAGACGAAACTGCGTAGCTGGCTTAAACCTCGCCTAAATTTGCATTTGAAGGGCATTTGCTGTTAATTCCGGATCATTTTATCAAATATGGGAATTAGATTATATCAAAAACGCGAAGCTGATTTGTCGTTACACAAATTCCGGTTAACTTCGCAGTGTCGGTCAACACAATCCCGACTGTTTTATGGGCGGGTAATGTTTCAAATTAGGGGATTGATAAAATCAAATGATTAAAACATTGATTACCAAGAATTATCTTCATCGTTTCAACAAATTAAAAGCAACTATTTCAGTCGCTTTTATTATTTTTGCACCCTTAAATCCTTCGAAAATGAATTCTCCGAGTGGATTTTTGACCTTCATGTTTCAAACTAGGGAATAGTAAAAATAGAATGTAAATATTGCGGAGGAGTATGTGTAAAAGACGGAACGCAGAGCAACGGCAGGCAACGCTACAAATGCAAATCGTGTCATCGAAAACAACAGGTACTATATAGTTGCTGACGCTAAGAGAGCGGATCGTCCGTCGCCCGCTTCCATACGCTGCTGGTAAACCGCGAGTTCCATGCGCTGGACGATATGCCGGGATCGACCGGAGCGATCCGATGCGGCAGGTGTTTACCCTGTGATATCGCAGCCTGTCGGACAAAAACGCCGAGGTACGGTTCATCGTCCGGGATAATTTCGGACAGCAGACCGAACTGACCGTGAGTTTCGATGTCGGGCGGAAAGAACCGCAGACGGAATAGAATACGAATAAAGAAAAACAATTAAGGGGCAGGAGTGTTTATTTCCGTTCCTAATTGTATATTATGAAGTCTGTTATCGCAGACCTACACCGTTATCAAAAGCAAATATATATAAAATAAATTTCAATGACAAATACACGAAAGCAGGATATGTCATTATTCAGGTTCTTTGTTATATGAGAAAGCAAAGACGCAATGACATATTACTCGGGATGATCGCGAAAAAGCTGAAAGAGTTGCGAAGTGCGAAAAAATTGACGCAAGTAGAAGTTTACCGACAAACCAAGATTCATATAGGACGCATAGAATCGGGAAATTCTAATATTACGATGAGTTCTTTATCCGAGTTGTGTAAATTCTATCAGATTTCTTTTGAGGATTTTTTCAAAGAGATTAGAACGAAATAGGAAACGGCGGACTTTTCAGTCCGCCGTTTCTTTTGTTTACCGATCCTTGTTTGATCGGTAGTTCTGTTTCAGCACTTCACGCATTCCCGCTTCGGGATAGAGAAACACCCGCCCGCAGACCGCCGTATGGGATATCTTATTCGTTAAGAACATACATGTGTATGTTATTTCAATGGATGTACGAGTAAATCAAACTTGTCACTTTTATTGTCAAGTGAAACATCGTATTCTTCAATTTTGTGGCTATAAGCCCATGTGCGTAAATGGTCTTTTATGTCTGCCTCGATATATGGCCCGTAATAAATGGCTTTTAACCTGTTGCCGCAAGATATTTCTAAAAATGGATCGTTTGATTTTGCTTCGCATTTACATATAAACCGCCACTCCTTTTCAATACTATATTCTGCAATGTCTTTAAATAAGAATGCCTTGTACCAATACAATAAATCGGGGAAAGGCATTGTAGATGGCAATCCGTTTGATGTCAAAAATGAATTTACCAACCACCAACTTGCAACTTCTGTCGCATTATACATAGTATCCGAATAAACCACAGGAAATACATCGTCCGACTTTCAATTTGCTGCGTAACCGGCACAGCAGACCTACTCCGCGGGCCATGATGTTTTTTACTTTCACCTTTAGCAATTTTTCCGCCTGTTTTATTCGGCATTTCCAACGTTTTTCGTAAATTTGCCATGCGACTCACAAAGAGTGGCGCCTATATGATCATAAAGAGTAAGAGCATTGTAACAATCTGTATCCCTGTAAGAAATTGGGGCTATCTGGAGAACTGGAAAAGCACAGCTTCGGTTTGTGGCTCGTAAATCACGAGCTGAGTTCAGTCATATATTCGGACTGACAAAACGATCAATTCCCATCACATAAAATAATCAATCCTTTATGAACAATCTTCGATTGCTCGCAGGGCTGCTTCCTGTAGCCTTGTTGAGCGGCGGGGTGTGCTCTTACGGTCAGTCGATAATTACCTTGGAGGAGATTTTCGAGGCTGCCGAAACCAACAGTGCACAACTTCGACCTTCATTTACTGCGCAGACCGAAGCCGAACGTGAAATAAGCGTCGCACGCGCAGGCCGTCTGCCCGACATCAACGCATCGCTGTCGCTGAGCTATATAGGAAACGGCTTCACAACCGAGCGCAGTTTCAGCGATTATCAGAAAGCTCCCATACCGCATTTCGGAAACGGATTGTCGCTGAATGTCACTCAGCCAGTCTATACCGGTGGAGCCCAAACGTATGCCATAGAGCTTGCCGAACTGAAATCAACGGCGGCACGATATGCGACCGATTTTCAGCGCAACAATATTCGTTTCCAATTGACAGGATTTTATCTCGACATCTATAAATATACCAATCTGCGTCGGGTTATAGAAAGCAACATATTCGCAGCACGAAAGGTATTGGAAGAAATGCGGGCACGTTATGAGCAGGGAACGGCTCTTCAAAATGACATCACACGTTATGAACTCTTGATGTCAAACCTTGAGTTGCAACTTGTCAGGATAAACAATACGCTCAATATTCTCAATACCAATCTCGTGACAACGGCGGGATTGTCCGACGGAACCGTCATCGTTCCGGATTCTACCATTCTCGCCCGCTCCTTGCCGATGGGGGAAGAGCACAGATGGCAACAGGAGGCGATGGAGAATTCTCCATCATTAAGCCTTGCACGTTCCGCTGTCGACATAAATCGTAAGGCGGAGGCTATCGTCCGTTCCGAGCGATTGCCCAAAATAGGACTTCAGGCAGGCTGGACTCTCGACGGACCCATTCTTGTGGAAGTTCCGCCAATCAACCGCAATTTAAGCTATTGGTATGTCGGAATCGGAATCAGCTACAATATCTCTTCACTGTATAAAAGCAACAGGTCTTTGACAAAGAAACGCATTGCGACGCAACGGGCCATAGAAGAACTGAACGCCGCACACGAGAACGTATCGCTCACCGTGAGGGCCGACCATATACGCTATCTCGAAGCTTACGAGACGCTGAAGACCCAAGAGAAAAGCGTAGAGCTTGCCCAACGCAATTACCGCACGACTTCCACGCGATATTCGGCGGATATGGCATTGATCACCGACATGCTCGATGCGGCCAACGCAAAACTCGATGCGGAACGGCAGCTCGTAAATGCCCGTATCGACATCATCTACTATTATTACAAACTTTTATTTGCTACAGGAAAAATATGAAACACCATAACAAAAAGATACTTTCTTACATTATTACCACGGCGGTAATCGCTGTCGCAGCATTATGGGTCGGCAACAAGTTCATCCATCTCGGCAATATTGAATTTACCGATAATGCACAGGTACGTCAGCAGATAGTGCCTGTAAACAGCCGAGTGCAAGGCTATATCAAAGAAATTCGTTTCAGGGAGTACGCAAAGGTTAAGAAAGGCGACACACTTGTCATAATCGACGATGCCGACATGCGGCTCAATGTAGCCCGTGCAAACGCCGATTACCAGAATGCCCTTGCCGGACGCAGTGTCGCCGATCGATCGGTTGCTTCGGCCTCGGCAAACGTAGCGGTCAGCGAGGCATCTATCGCCGAAGCAAAAGTGCTGATGGAGAATGCGGCGACTGATCTGACACGATACGAAAAACTACTGGCTCAAGACGCCGTTACCCATCAACAGTATGATGGAGCCAAGACGGATTATGAGGCAAAAAGAGCTCGTTATGAAATGCTTGTCCGACAATGTTCGGCAACGTCGTCGGTAGTCGATGTCAATCGTCAGCGCATGTCTCAGTCAGAAGCGGGGATCAAACTTGCCAAAGCTCTTCTTGAAACTGCTGAGCTCAACCTCAGCTACACCGTCATTATCGCCCCGTGCGACGGCTACACTTCGCATAAGGAGATACAGGTCGGTCAGCTCGTACAACCGGGGCAGACCCTTCTCGATGTCGTCGATTCCGGCGATATCTGGGTTACGGCAAATTACAAGGAAACCCAGCTTCGGCACATTACCCCCGGCAGCAAAGTCGAAGTAACGGTCGATGCCATTCCCGGAGTGGTTTTCAACGGCGAAGTGAGTGCCATCTCAACGGCAACGGGGGCATCTCTTTCCCTTATTCCCCAGGACAATTCTGCCGGCAATTTCGTAAAAGTGCGTCAGCGCATACCCGTAAGAATCGAATTCGCGCCCGATAATAAACCGGAGGATATGGCCCGGCTCCGCGCGGGCATGAATGTGGAATGTCGCGTGAAATACTGATATGGCAGACTGGCATGTTCAACAGGGACCGTTCGACATACCGGACGTTCCCGACTTCATCCCGCGGCGACTCAAGCCGTATCTGTTCATCTTTTTTGTCCTGATAATCCAATTCTCGGGAGGCGTGTATCTCGCAGCCGCTTCCGATATGGTGGGCACAAAAGCAGTGATGCAGGAAGATATTCTCATGGCCGGTTACGCCTCGCTCATCGGCATGGCTATCAACTTCGCCATGATGTTTCGCATCAAGTTCCGTTTCTCCACCCGAAACCAATTGCTCGTCTCTGGCATGGTACTGATCGCAGCAAACGTGATATGCGCCTATACCGCAAGCGTACCTCTGCTCGTCGGAACTTGCTTCGTGGCGGGATGGTTCAGGATGCAGGCGACATTCGCATGTAACTCTACCATACAACTATGGTTGACTCCCGTGCGCGACATGGCGATATTTTTCTGCTATGTCTATATCATAGTCGACAGTGTCATACAACTCAGCGGCATAGCCACGATATACACTGCGTTTTTCTCCCAATGGGAATACATGCACTGGATTATGACGGGGATGCTCGCCTTGATGATGCTCATGGTGATGATCCTTGTAAAGCCTGTGCGCGGACCGATGTTCATTCCTTTGCTCGGCATCGACTGGATCGGTGCGGTTTTGTGGGCGATATTCATGCTTTGCTTCGCATTCGTCTGCGTTTACGGCAACTTCTATGACTGGTGGGACGCTGCCGAGGTATGCGAAGCAACATTGATCGGCATCGTCTGTATCGGCATAAACCTGTGGAGAGCCTCTTTTTTACATCACCCCTATATCTCATTTCGGGCGATGAAAAACCGCAACGTGATACGGGCTACGGGCATTTACCTCGTTTTCTTCACGCTGATTGCTACCGAGCATGTGTTTGAGCATAACTATGCAGCCAACATTCTCGGTTTCGACGATACCAATCTCATAGACCTCAATTGGTATGTCCTTGCCGGGATCGTTGCCGGATGCGCGTTCACATACCTTACATTCGCCCGGCGTAAATGGAGGTATAAGACCATGACGGCCATAGGTTTCGCCCTTGCGGCCGCTTATCTGGCATATTTCTATTTTGTCATAGACTACGGTATTGAGAAAGAAATGCTTTTTATTCCGCTCTTTTTCAGGGGAGCGGCTTCAGTGATAATCTCCATCGTGTTTCTGACTTCGATAGTACAGAGCGGCCTGCCGTTTCAGGTATTTCCGCAAGCTCTGACGATCAACGGCTTCACCGGAGCGGTAATGGGCGCTACGCTTGGTCCGGCGCTGATAGGCGAATTCCTACAACATACGATGGCTAAAAATGCAGCTTTGCTGAGTTCCAATATAATCAATGCCAATACCGATGCCCTGCATATTCCACTAACTCGACTTTACGGCATGGTACAGACACAGGCTCTCGTAATCTCCATGAAAGAAATATATGGCTGGTTGCTGCTTGCAGCATTGGTGTCATTGCTGATCATTCTTATAAGCTATGGCACGGTGCATCCATTTGCCATCTTCCCGAAATGGAGCACCGTTCGCAGGGTAATCAAGCATATTGTCCGTACCACCGATAATGAAATACGGTCAATGTAATTAATTGGTATTAACCGTATCGGACTGTTGTGTCAATTCAAAAGCGCGACCATCTGGAAACCCCTATGACAAACATTACGTCCGAACAGCGCCGATTGCTCGATGGGCTGAGCACAGATCAAGGGAAACGGATGCCGCTACGTTGTCGAGTTCCTGACCGTAGAGCAGATGCGTGAACATAACTACGACGTGACGGAACAAGCGGCCGACGTTATCGACCGTATTGTCGAAAAGGTCGAAGTGGGTACGAACGTCATGCTCCGTATAGGCCAACAATTACGGAATAAAATCACTCGAAAACTATTAGCAAATGACAAGACAAGAGTGCCTGCGGCGCTCTCCGATCAAGGGCGTCGTTTTGAGATCACCACGGAATACGTGCGGATCTACAATGACTGCACAATGTTTCTTAATGCATACAACTACATTATAATCAGACTGAAGACATTCGGCGACAATTTGATGAACTACGAAGTATCGCTTCACTAAAAAACTGACATTGAAAGACACGACCAGATTCATGCTTGCTGTCCGGGAACTCTGCCCGGTCTACCGCACCGTATGCGACGATATCGGACGGCTTTTCTCTGAGCTGACGGAACTCGTCCGCCGGATAGAACGGGACGGGATTCACAGAGACTATTCGGACGACGAACTGCTGGAAGCCGCTATACGGAGGCAAAACAAGATCGGCAAATATTAGTCAGGAACTTTCCGGATAATCCGTTTCGTTCATCAGTCGAGTTTCGCTATATTTGTAACTAAGGCGGATCCGAATTATTTAAATATGATTCATAGTAATAGCAATTATATATACCAGAATCAACATCTCAACGGCAATCCGCCAAAGAAAAATAGATTCAATCACTATCGATAATTAATATGGCAACAATATCAAATAGTATAAAGTTTATTAATCACAAAACACAAAATCATCCCTTAATGTCACATCTGGAAAGAGCGATCTACGATAAATTCCACACCCTGTTTCCTCAAATGGGATACGATGTATGTATTCCTCAACGACAAAGAGGACATACATACACTCCAGATTTCGTCATCAGTTCAATAGACCAAAAATATAAGATCGCCGTAGAAGTGAAAGGCAGTAATCATATCTACGGAAATTTTTTCAGCTATGTGTCCGATATGTTCGCCAGACTACAAAAAACAGATTCTTATGATAAATTTTTATTGGTCTCGGATCATATAAAAAACGTTAATAATCATTTTTCACATCATGGATCATCATCGAACATCGAAATAATAGACATCGATGAAATACATAACTGGATCGAGCGGTTAGAACAATCGTCCTCGGATCAGTCAGAGAATCCATACGATATATTAATCCATTTACGGAAATTCAACAAAAGTATCATCCGTTGTATCGCATGTGCTCCTGAGCAATTATACAATCTTGAATGGAGAGATACGGAACGGGTAATCGCCGAATTATTCGAAGGGATCGGGTTCAACGTTACTCTAACCCGTTGCAGTAAAGACGGAGGGAAAGATATTATTCTCGAATACAAAATAGGCAACAGCACTAAATCATATATTATCGAAATAAAACACTGGAGATCAAAAACAAAGGTCAACAAAAATAGTGTAAAACGATTTACACAAATTGTCGTTAATGAAAATCGGGAAAAAGGATTGATGATATCGACATTCGGCTATACACGCAATTATTATGAAAGCCTGACAGAACACGAATTAAAAAAAGTTTGTTTTGGAACCCGGAATAAAATCGTTGATTTATGCAAAACGTACGAAAAAATTCGGGGAGGAATATGGGTACCTCTTGATCTGGAGGGAGAATTTACAAAAGAGACTTTTACGCCAGTCTTTTGAACGAGATTATGAAGAACAATATCATAACGTAAGAATAATAAAAATAAAATCTTCCACGCGATATGTTTTGTATCCGTCTTGGACTTTAGTCTTATTTACCAGCACATTGACGGGGAAATGCATGCAATCTGTGTTAATAGATATTGAATTCGTTTTCGTGCACAAAGGCAACGATTTTATAACAAAAAAACTATTTCCGTTAACAAAACAGATCACCGGCGCTGTGTTGCGATCAGCATGTAAGGCGACCGGTGCGGATCGAGCCATTGCAGCGTTTCGATCACCTTCGACTCGGTAACGGTTATGCAACCGGCGCTGCCGCGGTTATAACCGCTTTCGAGGTGGAAGAAAATTGCGCTCCCTTTGTATTTTTCGATCGGGCGCGTGTTGTATTCGACTACGGCGGCGTACTTGTAAGCGTCGTCGTCGCGGCGCAGGTATTCGAAATTGTCCGTCGCGGGCGTCTCGGTGGTCATCCGGTTATACATCGGGTCTTCCGAATCGCTGATCCAGTAATGTTGCTTGGTAACCACCAGGAACGGCCATCGCAGGTCGATGTCGTCCCGGTAACCGAACGCGAATCCCATCGGGTAGGCTCCCGTCGGAGTCCGCTGGTCGCCTTCGAGTTTCTCGCCGTAAGGCGCGATTCCGCGGCGGCCTACGTTGGCATGGATCGCCGGAAAGGTTTCCGCCCACCGCCCGTCGTCCTGCTTGTCGAAACGGCGGAACGCGCACAGCACCGAATCCGGCCGGTCGTTATAAACCAGGATCAACTGTCGGCAACTGTCCGGCAATTGCACGTTCGCATCGAGGAAACGACCGATCAGCTCGCCATTGCTGTCCGTTTTGCGGCAATCCCCGATATAATCGTCGATCCGTGCGATCCGGCGATCGACGGCCTCCCTTGCCTGCGCATCGTATTTCCGAGCCTCTTCGTAAAACGACCGGGCGCGTTGCAGCGCCGCGAGATCCTCCATCCCGAAACCCGCATTCGCGTATAAATGTCCCAACGCCTGATTGCACCACGCCTTGCGGGCATAATTTCCGCGCCGGATAAAATCCCGAATCTCCGGCCAGCGGATTTCCGCCCGCTCGCACAGATAGACGTCTCGGATCTTATCCTGCAACGGAGTGTGCAACCCCTCCTGAATCCGGAAACAATCGCGGTATAACAGATCCGCCAGCGGATTCGTCCATGCATAAAATTCGCCTGCCATCTCCAAGCCTGCCATTTCCAGCCCTGCACGCCCTCGCAATGCGTCCGACACGGTATCGGGCAACGTCATAAAACCCGTTACCGTACCGGATGCAAGCGTATCACCGCCTCGTAACGCCACATAACCCAAGCGTACCGTATCGCCTCCGTCGACCGACAGGCTAAGGTCGATATCCTTGCAACCGAAAATTTTCCGAACGCGGCGTTCGACATTTCTCCATCGTCCCGTATGCAATCCGTAGTCTCCCCGGCCGTCGAGCGAAAGGCGTTTTTCGGCAAACGACTTCGCGTCCGTCACACGGCCGCCCTCTTCTGCGAAGGCTCCGCGCAAACTCGCCGCCGTAAAAAAAGAAGCCAGATCCAATCCCTGTTTCAACGCCTGTTCGGTCATTTCGGGCGTTATCCCGCGCCGAGCCGACGCATCGGCCACCTCCGCCGAACGCAGGTAGACCACCGGCCCCGGACACGTTGCGCGCACGAACAACACCGCAACGACTACGCACGCAAAAAAGGCGGCCAGCAAACGGACGAAAACCCTTTGACGGGCAGAACGGATACAAAAATCGGATCGTTTCATTTTCCGGATATTTTCAGTTAAAAACAACTATCGTACGAAACACAGCCGCCGGTCGGCCAAACAGCAACGGGTCACGCCTGCCGCCGATCGGTCTCGCCCGCGCTCACCACGCAAGCCGCCATCGCATCGCCCGAAACATTCACCGCCGTAATCAGCATATCCAGCGGACGATCCATCGCAATGATCAGCGCGATCCCCTCGGCCGGAATCCCTACCGACACGAGCACCAGCATCAGGATGGCCATTCCGCCGCTGGGAATCCCCGGCGTACCGATCGACGAAACCGTCGTCAGCACGACGATCGAAAGCATCTGCGTCAGGGTCAGGTCGATCCCCATGACCTGCGCGACGAAAACGGTCGCGATGGCGTGGTAGCAGCTCGTCCCGTTCATATTGATCGTGATCCCGGTCGGCAGCACGAAGGAAATCACGTTGTGCGGCAAGCCCAGTTTCCGCATCTGTTCCATATTCACAGGCAGGCAGGCTGCGCTGGAACACGACGTAAAAGCCAACAACTGCACCGGCAGCACCGCGCGCATGTAATCACCGAGCTTGGTCCGGGAAAAAAAGCGAACGATCAGCGGATAGCATACCAACAGGATGAAAACCAATCCGATCACTACCGTAAGGGCGTAATACCCGAGCGCCAGCAACAAATCCGAATCGCCGGCAAAGCTGACGACCAGATCGGCCATCAGCGCGAACACCCCCAGCGGGGCGAACTTCATCACGTAACCGATGATCTTCAGAATAATCCCGTTCAGCGATTCGATCAGGTTTTTCACCGGCGCGGATTTCTCCTTTCCGACAGCCACCATCGCCACGCCAAATACGATCGACAGCAGGATCAACTGCAACATGGCTGTGTTGTCGCCGGCCGCCTGCACGACGTTTTCGGGGATCACGTCCACGACGAATTGCAACGGACCGGAACTTTTCACCTCCTGCGCATCGGCGCGTCTCTGTTCGACAGCCTGCTCGTAATGACTCCGGAACTCCTCGGTCTTTTCGCGCGGAAAAACGTTACCGGGCTGAATCGCATTGACGACGATCAGCCCGATAAAAATAGCGAACACAGTGGTAGTCAGGTAAACTCCGAGCGTTTTCAATCCGAGCCGGGACAGGTGTTTTACATCGCTCAAGTTCGTAATGCCGCTGATCAGCGATACGACCACCAGCGGAACCGCCACCAGGCGCAACATCCGGATGAAAATGGTTCCCCACGGCTTGACCCAATCGGTCACCAAATGCCCGCATCCGCCGGAAACAGCAGCGAAACCGAGCACGGTTCCGAGCGCCATTCCGATCAGGATCGTGATATATAGCGGTAATTTCTTCATCGTTTGCAATCGACAGCCTTTCCCTATCCGGGACTTTCACGGAACGGAGGCTTACGCACGACCGGATCTCGTTTCCGGTAAGAGTCAAACAAATATAACGCAAAATCCCGGAATCCGAATATCCGGAATCCGGACGATCGGCCGAACCGTTAATTACCTCCGCCGCTGCCGGCTTCGCGGGGACGTTTGCCGCTTCCCTGCCGGCGTCCGTAACGGCCGCCCGGCTTACCGGAACTTCCGCTCCCTTTACGCGGCCCCCGACCATGGAAATTGCGACGGCTCCCCCGCCGATCGCAAGCCGCCGGATCGTATTTCGGCCCTTTGCCGAGCCGTTCGGGAATCGGCAGCTTTTCGATCTCCCGCTCGATAAACTTCTCGATCCGCTGGAATTTATCCTGTTCCTGTTCGCTGACGAACGTGATCCCGGTACCGGTCGCACTCGCACGGGCCGTACGACCGATCCGGTGGATGTAATCTTCCGGGTCGTGCGGCACGTCGTAATTGATCACCGTACCGATATCCTCGATGTCGATTCCGCGCGCCACGATGTCCGTAGCCACGAGGATATCGATCTTACCGTTGCGGAAATCGAGCATCACCGCTTCTCGCTGCTCCTGTTCCAGATCGGAATGCATTGCGCCGACGTTCAGCTTCATTTGCTTCAGCGTGCGCGCCAGCTCTTTGGTCTTCAGCTTCGACGACGAGAAAATAATCGTTTTCGTCCCCGAAGGCCGGGCGAACAATTCGCGGATAATTCCGATTTTCTGGTTTTCGTAACATACGTAAGCCACTTGGCTGATCGCCTCGTTGGGTTTGGATATGGCGATGTTCACCTCGGACGGATCGCGCAGGATTTGTTTGGCCAACTGCCTGATTTTCGGAGGAAGCGTCGCCGAGAACATCACGGTCTGCCGCTGGGCGGGCAACTCGGCGACGATCTTCATAATATCGTCGAAGAATCCCATATCGAGCATCCGATCGGCCTCGTCGAGCACGAAATAGCGCACGTGCGACAGATCCACCCCGCTGTTCTGAATATGGGCCAGCAGGCGTCCGGGCGTAGCGATCACGATGTCGGAGCCCATGATCATCCCCTGTTTCTGCTGACTCCAGCCGATACCGTCGCCACCGCCGTAAACGACCGTCGTCGAAAGGGGTAAAAAGTAGGAAAAACCCTGAAACTGGATATCGATCTGCTGCGCCAGCTCGCGCGTGGGAACTACGATCAGCGATTTCACCACATTGTCCGGATTGCCCTCGTGCAGCAAACGGTCCAACAACGGAAGCGTATAGGCGGCCGTTTTGCCGGTGCCGGTTTGAGCGCAAGCGATCAGATCTTTTCCTTCGAGAATAATGGGAATAGTTTGTTCCTGAACGGGGGTCATCTCTTTGAAGTTCATCGTTTCGATTCCTTCCATGATGCCCTCGTGCAGGCCGAGTTCGTCGAATTTCATCTTTTTCGTATTAAAATCATACAAAGTTACTACAAAAAAGTGAAATGCGGAAAGTTATAGTGATAGAATTGAGTTACAAGGGTTTTAGTTGAAGTGGCGATAATTCGTGAAGCCATTACAATCCCTGCCGAAGCCAAATCCTGACGCCGCAACGTTACTTGTTCGTAACCATGCCCGAAAATGCGACAAACGGGTACGGATAGCGAAACAATACGTTAAGGAATAGTGAGTTACCGATAACTCACGCAAAAATTTCGGTTACGGAAAAAGATTGCTCCGTTCCTCCCCGTTTTGCGTACCGACACCGGACTCTTCACCAACTAATTTTGAAACCAAAAAATTAAGGACGATGAAGAGTACATTTTCAGTAATCTATTACCTCAAGCGTCAGGTAGTGAAAAAGGACGGGACAGTACCCGTCATGGGACGCATCACGGTGGACGGCAGCCAGACGCAGTTCAGCTGCAAGCTGACAGTCGATCCGAAACTGTGGGACACCAAAGGTGGACGTGTCACAGGCAGAAGCGCGGCGGCACTCGAAACGAACCGTATGCTTGACAAGATGCGGGTGCGCATCAATAGGCACTATCAGGAAATCATGGAACGTGACAACTTCGTCACGGCTGAGAAGGTGAAGAACGCTTTTCTCGGACTGGAACACCGCTACCACACGCTGATGCAGGTGTACCGTCGTCACAATGAGGACTATGAGAAACAGGTGGAAGCAGGCATGAAAGCAAAAGGTACACTGGAAAAGTACCGTATCGTTTACAAGCACCTGCAAGAGTTCCTCGACATCCGCTACCATGTGAAGGACATCGCACTGAAAGAGCTTACCCCCGCTTTCATCTCCGACTTCGAGATGTTCCTGCGCACGGACAAACACTGCTGCACCAATACCGTGTGGCTGTACGTCTGCCCGCTACGGACGATGGTGTTCATCGCCATCAACAACGAGTGGCTGACACGCGACCCGTTCCGCGAGTATGAAATCAAGAAGGAGGAAACAACACGCAGTTTTCTGACCAAAGAGGAAATACGCCTGCTGATGGACGGGAAACTGAAAAACGCCAAACAGGAACTGTACCGTGACCTCTACCTGTTCTGCGCTTTCACCGGGTTGTCGTTCTCGGATATGCGCAACCTCACGGAAGAGAATATCCGCACCTACTTCGACGAACACGAGTGGATAAACATCAACCGCCAGAAAACGGGCGTGGTGTCCAACATCCGCCTGCTTGACATCGCCAACCGCATAATCGGCAAATACCGTGGGCTGTGCGAGAACGGCAAGATATTCCCCGTCCCGCATTATAACACGTGCCTTGCCGGTATCCGTGCCGTCGCCAAGCGTTGCGGCATCACCAAGCATATCACGTGGCATCAGAGCCGCCACACGGCAGCCACGACGGTATTTCTCTCTAATGGCGTACCTATCGAAACCGTCAGCTCCATGCTCGGACACAAGAGCATAAAGACGACGCAGATTTACGCGAAGATAACCAAAGAAAAACTCAATCAGGACATGAAGAACCTTGCCGCAAGGTTGAACAGTGTTGAGGAATTTGCAGGTTGCACCATCTAAAAAAGAGAAGCCATGAAACGTGACATAATCATCATAGAGGACAAGGCGGTCAGCGTAACCGGTAACGACGTGTGGATGACCGCCACCGAAATCGCCGGACTGTTCCATACGACCGTCCCGGCAGTGAACGCCGCCATCAAAGCCATCCGCAAGTCGGACGTGCTTAACGACTACGAGGTGTGCCGCTACATGCAACTTGAAAACGGACTGTACGCAGATGTGTACGCGCTTGAAATCATCATCCCCGTCGCCTTCCGGCTGAACACCTACAACACCCACCTGTTCCGCACATGGCTGGTGGGAAAAGCTCTCGCCAAAGAGAAACGGCAGGCATACGTGATGTTCATACAGAACGGAAAAGCCGGGTACTGCTGATTGCGCATACCACATAAGACAAGGAAACGGGCAGCACCACAAAAAGTGTCGCCCGTTTCCTTTTTTCTTGCCAACCGCGCTCACTCCAGCGGCTTGCGGTAATTTGCTTCCAGCACTTCACGCAGCCCCGTTTCCGGGTAAAGCACCTTCCCTCCCAAAAGTATGAAGGGCAACACGCGGTTGTTGCGGTATTCCTGCAATGTGCGTCGGCTTACGCGGAGCAGTTCCGCCACCTCGCCGTCCGTCAGGTAACGTTCCCCGTCCAGCAGAGGACGGTAACTTTCCAGAAAGGCGGACAGCCATTTCGAGCCTTTGCGCATATCCTGCACCACAGAGGCTATCGGCTCGTCTTCCATCGTAAAAACATCGTTGTTCTCGTTCATCATAACTTCGGATTCAGTGGGTGAATAAATCAAATCATCTGCCGTGCGGATAGAGCGTGCCGATAAGCGGTATCAGCCGCTTCACCTCCTCCGGCTTGTAATAAAACCTGCGGTTTATCTGCGAGTAGCCGATAAGCCGCCTGTCGCGCAGCGTCTGCAACGTGCGCGAACTTATTCTCAACTGCCTACAGACTTCCTCGCCCGTGAGCCATCTTTCCATGCGCCTCGTGTCGCTTTTGCGCCTCAGGGCGGCGACCTTCTCCGAGAGTGCGCCGAATGCCGCCACCATCATCTCGAAAGTCTTTTTCTCGATAGATACTATTTCCATATTCATGCAATTATCGGTTTGCCCGCAAAGGTAACGGTACGGTCCTGAACACGTGCCGTTTTCCGCTGAAAGGCTGCCTGTTGCGCCGTTTGACCGGGTTACGGAGCCATCTTCCGTAAAAATCTTACGTGAGTCACGTAGTGAGTTGTTAAAGCCCCTTTTGTTTATTGCCGATTTTTGCTGCAGAAACAAAAAGAAAGGACTGAATATGAAAGTGATAACGATGGAAAGTTCCGCCTTCCGGTCATTGACGGAACAGATAGCGGAGATTGCGGCACACGTCCGTGCCGCCTCCGGCGACAAGAAAGCGGCATCGCCCGACAGGTTGCTCACCACACGCGAGGCGGCGCACCTGCTTAACGTGAGTACCCGCACCCTCCAGCGTATGCGCAGCGAGCAACGCATCGGTTATGTCGTGCTTCGCGGTAAATGCCGCTACCGGCAGTCGGAAATAGACCGCCTGCTTGAAGCGTGTGCCGTCAACGAGGACGCGGCGACACCGCAGGAATTGAAACGCAACCACACGCTGCGCACTGGCGGCAAACCAAAAGGAAGGAGGACATAGGTCATGGAACTGCTCACACGAAACAACTTCGAGGGCTGGATGCAGAAGCTGATGGAACGGCTCGACCGTCAGGACGAACTGCTGCTGGCGATGAAGGCTGAGGGGAAACAGCCTACTATCACGGAAAGCATCCGCCTTTTCGACAATCAGGATTTGTGCATGCTGCTCCAGATAAGCAAGCGCACACTGCAACGCTACCGCAGTGTCGGCGCATTGCCCTACAAGACACTGGGCAAGAAAACCTATTACAGCGAGGAGGATGTGCTGACATTCCTTTCCAACCATATCAAGGACTTCAAAAAAGAAGATATAGCCTTCTACAAGGCTCGTATCCATAATTTCTTTCATAAATAACCCATTAAAACATTTTTCAAATGGCAAAGAAAAAAGACGAAAAGGACGTGCTGGTAGTCCGTGATGAGAAGACGGGCGAGATCAGCGTGGTAGCCGGGCTGAATGCAGACGGCACACCCAAGCGTACCCCTGCGAAAGCTGAGAACGCGCAGAGTTTCCTGCAATTCGACCGACAAGGCGACGTGCTGGACAACTTCTTCAAGAACTTCTTCCGGCAGTGCAAGGAACCCAGCCGCTTCGGTTTCTACCGCATCGCGGCAGACCAAGTGGATTCCATGCTTGGCGTGATGAAAGACCTGCTTCAGCATCCGTACCAGAACAAACAAATCCTTGCACCGCACAAAATCGACACCTTCCCTTATCAACAGCAGGTGCAGGAAGAGATGGCGGCACAAAAGACAGAGAAACAAGAACCTCAAAAACAGGAAAACATGGAACAACAGAAAGAACAGCAGGAAAGCCCGCAACAGACGCAGGGCAGACAGGGCTACCAACCCATCAACGAGAGCAAAATCAACTGGCAGGAGCTGGAGGACAGATGGGGCGTGAAGCGTGACGACCTTGAAAAGTCCGGAGACCTTACGAAGATGCTCCACTACGGCAAGTCCGACTTGGTAAAGGTCAAGCCCACCTTCGGCGGCGAATCATTCGAGCTGGACGCCCGCCTCTCCTTCAAGAAGGACGGTGAGGGAAATGTCAGCCTCGTGCCGCACTTCATCCGCAAGGAGCAGAAGTTAGATGAGTACAAGGAACACAAATTCTCCGACGATGACCGGAAGAACCTGCGCGAAACGGGCAACCTCGGCAGGGTCGTGGACATTGAGGACAGGGAAACGGGCGAAATCATCCCCTCCTACATCAGCATCGACCGCAAGACGAATGAAATCACGGACATTCCGGCAAACAAGGTGCGCATCCCGGAGCGCATCGGCAAGACGGAAATCACCAAACAGGAGCAGGACATGCTCCGCGCCGGACTGCCCGTGCGCGACAAGCTCATCGAGCGCAACGACGGCAGGAAGTTCGTCACCACCCTTCAAGTGAACGTGGAGCAGCGCGGCGTGGAGTTCGTGCCGGGAACCGGAAGGTCGCCCCGTACCGCACAGACGCAGGAAGCCAAAGGTGACACCTCGAAAAGTCAGGCGCAAGGCGGGGAAAATGCCGCACAGACCAAGAAGGAGCAACGCCGCAACACGTGGATGAACGAGGACGGCAGCATCCGCCCCATCAGCAAATGGAGCGGCGTGAACTTCACCGACAAGCAGAAAGCCGACTACGTGGCGGGTAAAGCCGTGAAACTGGAGAACGTGACCGACAAGCAGGGCTTCCATGCCACGATGTATATCAAGTTCAACCCGGAGAAGGGCCGCCCGTACCGCTACGAAACGAACCCCGACAACGCCCAGCAGGTCGCCCCGTCCAACGAGAGCCGCACACAGGTGGCGGTGAACAACGAGGGCAAAACCAACGAGGCGACAAAGAACCTGAAAGAGCCTTTGCAGAAAGGTCAGACCGCCCCGAAGGACGACCGCCAGCAACAGCAGCAGGAGAAGCCGAAAAAGAAGAACAACAAAGGCATGAAAATGTAATCCCGTGTCCGCCACTGAATCCAAAATAAAATCCAAAGTATCAACAAAAAAGCAAGAAAACATGAAGACAATCATTGCAGAAAAGCCCTCCGTGGCACGTGAAATCGCCCGCATCGTGGGCGCGACAAAGAGAGAGGAAGGATATTTCGAGGGAGGCGGCTATGCCGTGACATGGGCATTCGGACACCTCGTTCAGCTTGCCATGCCCGACGGCTACGGCGTGCGCGGATTTGTCCGTGACAACCTCCCGATTATTCCCGACACATTCACGCTCGTCCCCCGTCAGGTCAGGACGGAGAAAGGTTACAAGCCCGACAGCGGCGTGGTGTCGCAGATAAAAGTCATCAAAAGACTGTTCGACACAAGCGAACATATCATCGTGGCGACCGATGCCGGACGCGAGGGAGAGCTTATCTTCCGCTACCTCTACCACTATACGGGTTGCACCACTCCTTTCGTGCGCCTGTGGATCAGCTCTCTCACCGACAAAGCTATCCGTGAGGGACTGCGGAAACTCGAAGACGGCAGCAAATACGACAACCTCTACCTCGCCGCCAAAGCGCGGAGCGAATCCGACTGGCTCGTGGGCATCAACGGCACACAGGCGTTATCCATCGCCGCCGGACACGGCACGTATTCCGTGGGGCGGGTGCAGACACCAACGTTGGCTATGGTATGTGAACGCTACTGGGAGAACCGCCGCTTTACGTCCGAAGCATTCTGGCTGCTCCATATCGCAACGGACGGTTGCGACGGCGAAGTCGTGAAATTCTCATCCTCCGAGAAATGGAAAGAGAAAGAACCGGCGATGGAACTATATAATAAGGTAAAGGCGGCAGGTTGCGCCACTGTCACGAAAGCCGAGCGCAAGGAGAAGACGGAGGAAACTCCCTTGCTCTACGACCTGACCACGCTCCAGAAAGAAGCCAACGCCAAGCACGGCTTCACGGCGGAACAGACGCTTGAAATCGCGCAGAAACTCTACGAAAAGAAGTTGATAACCTATCCGAGAACGGGAAGCCGCTACATCCCCGAAGACGTGTTTGCCGAAATTCCCAAACTGCTCGCTTTCATCGGCACACAGCCCGAATGGAAAGACAAGGTGCGGGCAAAAGCCGCCCCGACACGCCGCAGCGTGGACGACGGCAAGGTGACAGACCACCATGCCCTGCTCGTCACGGGTGAGAAACCGCTCTTCCTCTCCAAAGAGGACAATACCATCTATCAGATGATTGCCGGGCGCATGGTCGAGGCATTCTCTGAGAAATGCGTCAAGGATGTGACCACTGTCACGGCGGAATGTGCCGGAGTGGAGTTTACCGTAAAAGGCAGCGTCGTGAAGCAAACCGGATGGCGTGCCGTCTATGGCGAGGAAAAAGAGGAAATTACCATCCCCGGCTGGCAGGAAGGCGACACGCTGACACCGAAAGGCTCGTCCATTACCGAAGGAAAGACCAAACCCAAGCCGCTGCATACCGAAGCCACCCTGCTCTCGGCAATGGAAACGGCGGGCAAGGAAATTGAGGACGACGCACTGCGGCAGGCGATGAAGGACTGTGGCATCGGTACTCCCGCCACACGCGCCTCCATCATCGAAACGCTTTTCAAGCGCGGTTACATGGAACGCTGCAAGAAGTCGCTTGTTCCCACCGAAAAAGGACTTGCCCTCAATTCCGTCGTCAAGACGATGCGCATCGCCGATGTTGCCATGACGGGCGAATGGGAAAAGGAGCTGGCGCGTATCGAGCGCGGGGAACTGTCCGCCGACACCTTCCGCAAGGAGATAGAGGCGTACACACGTGAGATAACCTCCGAACTGCTCTCGTGCGACAAGCTCTTCGGCAGCCGTGACTCCGGCTGCGCGTGTCCCAAGTGTGGCACGGGCAGGATGCGGTTCTACGGCAAGGTGGTACGCTGCGACAACACGGAGTGCGGACTGCCCGTGTTCCGGCTGAAAGCGGGACGCACCCTGTCCGACGATGAAATCAAAGACCTGCTCACCGAAGGGCATACCAAGCTGCTCAAAGGGTTCAAGAGCAAACAGGGCAAGAGTTTCGATGCTGTTGTCGCCTTTGACGGGGAATATAACACGACTTTTGTGTTCCCGGAGGCTAAAAAGGGCAAGAAATTTTCAGGACGGAAGAAATAGTATTAACTTTGCCACTTGTTCAGAGTAATGAATTGTTCTTCGATACCGGATTACACTCATACTTTGGATTTAGTGGTGGCACTCGGAGGGATACCGAGTGCCTTTTTCTTCCTTTTTCCAACCGATTATCCCGTTAATTATCAATCCGCTAAATCCAAAGTAATGAACAACAAGAAGAAAAACGAGGGTCAGACCGACTTTTCCTATTACGGTCTGTACCTGCTGGACTATCTCCGCACGAACAAGTTTGAACAGGCTGACGACACCGCTTTCATACGGGAACGGGCCGACCGTGCCGCCGAAACGTATGAGAGGGCACGGCTTGAAGGCTATCCCGCCGATGGTGCGCAGGAACTGGCGATGGACACGCTGCTGCGCGGGCTGCATTATTCCCGTTACGCCATCCTCCGCGAAGTCGTGGAAAACGAGTTTGCCGATGAAGTGCCGGAAGAGAAGCGTGAAGCCTTTGTCCTGAAACTGCTGCCGCTTGTCGGCAACGTGTTCTCCGTCTATGACCTCTCGGATGACAATTTCGCCCTGTCTTCCGATTACGACCTGCTCTACACGGAGCTGACGGGAGCAACCGTCCTTTACTTAGACGAATATGGCGTTTAACCGCAAACAGAAACTGCGGGACAACATCGAGGCGATACGGACGGCATTCATCCTTGACAGGGAAAACAGGACAGCGACAACCGAAGAGCGTGCCATACTTCAAAGGTACTGCGGTTTCGGCGGTCTGAAATGTATCCTCAACCCTGCAAAGGAACTGACGGATGCCGTCCGGTGGGCGAAATCCGACCTCGAACTGTTCGCCCCGACGGTGGAGCTGCACAGGCTTATCCGTGAGAACAGCAAGGACGAAACAGAGTACAAGCGGTTTGTGGATTCGCTGAAAGCGTCCGTGCTGACCGCTTTCTACACCCCCAAAGAGATAACCGACACCATCGCGGACGTGCTGGCAGATTACAGCGTCCGCCCCGCCCGTATGCTCGAACCGTCGGCAGGTGTCGGCGTGTTCGTGGATTCCATGCTACGGCACAGCCCCAATGCGGATGTGATGGCTTTCGAGAAGGATCTGCTCACGGGTACAATCTTGAGGCATCTCTATCCCGACCAGAAAATGCGCACCTGCGGTTTTGAGAAAATCGAAAGACCGTTCAACAATTATTTCGACTTGGCGGTGTCCAACATTCCGTTCGGTGACATTGCCGTGTTCGACGCGGAGTTTCAGCGGAGCGACTCTTTCGGCAGACGCTCCGCCCAGAAAACCATCCACAACTATTTCTTTCTCAAAGGACTGGATGCCGTGCGTGACGGCGGTATCGTGGCGTTCATCACCTCGCAAGGGGTATTGAATAGCACCAAGACCTCCGTGCGTAACGAGCTGTTCAGTCAGGCCAATCTGGTATCCGCGATACGCCTGCCCAACAACCTGTTCACGGACAACGCGGGGACGGAGGTGGGCAGCGACCTGATTGTCCTGCAAAAGAACCTCAGCAAGAAGGAAATGTCGCAGGACGAGCGGCTGATGACCGTGATACAGACGGACACGAAAACCGACCTGACCGACAACGCCTATTTCATCCACCACCCGGAACGCATCGTGCATACGACGTCGAAACTTGACACTGACCCCTACGGGAAGCCCGCTATGGTTTATCTGCACGAGGGCAAGACCGCAGGTATCGCCGGGGACTTGCGCCGGATGCTCAACGAGGATTTCCATTACAGGCTCGCCATGCGTCTGTATTCGGGAACAATCTGGCAGTCGGGAACGGAAGAAAAGGTTACCGTTCAAAAGGAGGCGGAGCGTCCTGCTATAAAATTGGAAACGGTATCTTCGGCGCAGACGGTGGAAACTCCGACGGAAAAACCGCAACCCGTTGAGGAAAAACCGGAGATAGAGCCACGTCCGAAATATTCTGACGGGGTGCAGCTCTCCTTGCTCAACCTCTGGGGGATGACGGAAGAGGTCAGCCAACCGAAAACCTCCAAAAAGAAAAAGACGGTGAAAAAGGCAGTTACGGCAAAGTCCACTCCGCCCAAACCGAAAGTCACGGTTACACCGACAGCTCCAACTGCAAAACCCGCTATGGAGAATAAGGAGGTGAAAGCGGAGAACACCGCCAAGCCTGCCGACCCGGACGACATCTATGCAAAGCTGGACTGGGAAACCAATCCTCCCATCAACGGCTTCTACGAGATGATGATGGAACTCACGCCGGAGCGCAGGAAGGAACTTCGGGAGCTGGCAAGGCAGCATAATGAAAAACATGAAAACAGAACGGTTGCGACGATCACGCCGGAAGTACCACGTGAACAACCCCGGCAGGAGGAAACACAGCCGGAAGCAGTCGCCGCACCTGCTGTTACCGATGCTCCACCGGAAACGGTGGCTACTTCCCTTTTTCCCGACATCGAACCGGAAAAGCCGAAGGAGGAAGTCGCGGACCTTACGCCGCGTGCCTACCATCGCACGCCGGAGATGCACCTGCGCGAAGGCTCGCTGGTGGCTGACCGGGGGCGTCATAACATCGGCTATCTGAAGGACATCACGCCATACGGGGCTACATTCCAGCCGCTCGACCTGAAAGGATACCAGAAGGAAAAGGCGTTGTTGTATGTGTCGCTGCGTGACGCCTACGAGCGTCTGTACCGTTATGAATCGCTCCGGCGCGAGGCAAATGTTCCGTGGCGAGAGCATCTGAATACCTGTTACGATGAGTTTGTCATGCGCTACGGCAACCTCAACGCCAAGCAGAACGTGAAGTTAGTGATGATGGACGCGGGCGGGCGTGACATCCTTTCGCTGGAACGGGTGGAGAACGGAAAGTTCGTCAAGGCGGACATCTTCGAGCATCCCGTTTCCTTCTCCGTGGAGAGCCATGCCAACGTAGGCTCTCCCGAAGAAGCCCTGTCCGCGTCGCTCAACAAATATGGCACGGTCAATCTCGACTATATGCGGGAGATAACCGACAGCACGGCGGAGGAGTTGCTCACAGCCCTGCAAGGACGCATCTATTACAATCCGCTCGTGACCGGTTACGAAATCAAAGACCGCTTCATAGCCGGGAACGTGATAGAGAAGGCGGAACGCATAGAGGCTTGGATGGGCGAAAACCCCGAAAGTGAGCGTATGCCGGAAGTGAAACAGGCGTTGGAGGCTCTGAAAGATGCCGAACCGCCGCGTATCGCCTTCGAGGATCTGGACTTCAATTTCGGGGAACGCTGGATTCCGACGGGTGTCTATGCCGCCTACATGAGCCGGCTGTTCGACACGGAGGTGAAAATCGCCTATTCCGCAAGCATGGACGAGTTTTCGGTTGCGTGCGGCTACCGCACCATGAAAATCACGGACGAGTTTCTGGTAAAGGGGTATTACCGGAACTATGACGGTATGCACCTCTTGAAACACGCCCTGCACAACACCTGCCCCGACATGATGAAGTCCATCGGCAAGGACGAGCATGGCAACGACATCAAGGTGCGCGACAGCGAGGGCATACAGCTCGCCAACGCCAAGATTGATGAAATCCGCAACGGTTTCTCCGAATGGCTCGAAGAACAGTCGCCGCAGTTCAAGGAACGGCTGACGACAATGTATAACCGCAAGTTCAACTGTTTCGTGCGCCCGAAGTATGACGGCTCGCACCAGACCTTCCCCGACCTCAATCTGAAAGGCTTGGCAAGCCGGGGTATCAAGAGCGTCTATCCCTCGCAGATGGATTGCGTCTGGATGCTGAAACAGAACGGCGGCGGAATTTGCGACCACGAGGTGGGAACCGGCAAGACGCTGATAATGTGCATCGCCGCGCATGAGATGAAGCGTCTGAAATTGGCACATAAGCCGATGATTATCGGGCTGAAAGCCAACGTTGCGGAGATTGCCGCCACCTATCAGGCGGCATATCCCAACGCACGTATTCTGTACGCTTCGGAGAAGGACTTTTCGACCGCCAACCGTGTGCGCTTCTTCAATAATATAAAGAACAACGACTACGATTGTGTCATCATGTCGCACGACCAGTTCGGCAAGATACCGCAGTCGCCGGAGTTGCAGCAGCGCATCCTGCAAGCGGAGCTTGACACGGTGGAGGAAAACCTCGAAGTGCTGCGGCAGCAGGGAAAGAACGTGTCGCGGGCTATGCTGAAAGGTCTGGAGAAGCGCAAACACAACCTTGAAGCGAAGCTGGAGAAGGTGGAACATGCCATAAAGTCACGCACGGACGACGTGGTGGATTTCAAGCAGATGGGCATCGACCACATCTTCATAGATGAGAGCCACCAGTTCAAAAATCTGACGTTCAACACGCGCCATGACCGTGTGGCGGGACTGGGCAACAGCGAGGGAAGCCAGAAGGCACTGAACATGCTCTTTGCCATACGCACCATACAGGAGCGCACGGGCAGAGACTTGGGAGCGACCTTCCTTTCGGGTACTACCATCAGCAACTCGCTGACGGAGTTGTATCTGCTGTTCAAGTATTTGCGTCCGAAGGAGCTGGAACGGCAGGACATCCGATGTTTCGACGCTTGGGCGGCGATATTCGCCAAGAAGACGACGGATTTTGAATTTAACGTGACGAACAACGTGGTTCAAAAGGAGCGTTTCCGCTACTTCATCAAGGTGCCGGAACTTGCCGCCTTCTATAATGAAATCACGGACTACCGCACGGCAGAGGACGTGGGCGTAGATCGTCCCAACAAGAATGAGATACTGCACCACATACCGCCCACGCCGGAGCAGGAGGACTTCATACAGAAGCTGATGCAGTTCGCCAAGACTGGCGATGCCACACTTCTGGGCAGGCTGCCGCTTTCGGAAACGGAGGAAAAGGCGAAGATGCTTATCGCCACCGACTACGCCCGCAAGATGGCACTCGACATGCGCATGATAGACCCGCATTATGAAGACCACCCCGATAACAAGGCGAGCCACTGTGCCAAGATGATCGCGGAGTATTACCAAAAATACGACGCGCAGAAAGGCACGCAGTTCGTTTTCTCGGACTTGGGGACATATCAGCCGGGCGACGGGTGGAACGTCTATTCGGAAATCAAGCGCAAGCTGACGGAGGATTACGGCATACCGCCAAGCGAGGTGCGCTTCATTCAGGAGTGCAAGACCGACAAGGCTCGGAAGGCGGTGATAGACGCCATGAATGCCGGAACGGTGCGTGTTCTGTTCGGCTCCACCTCCATGCTCGGAACGGGTGTGAACGCACAGAAAAGGTGTGTGGCAATTCATCATCTCGATACGCCGTGGCGACCGTCCGACCTGCAACAGCGTGACGGACGCGGAGTTAGAGCCGGAAACGAAATTGCCAAGCATTTCGCCGGGAACAACGTGGACGTAATCATCTACGCGGTGGAGAAGTCACTGGACAGCTACAAGTTCAACCTCCTGCACTGCAAGCAGACTTTCATCAGCCAGCTCAAAAGCGGTGCTATGGGGGCGCGTACCATCGACGAGGGGGCAGTGGACGAGAAATCGGGCATGAACTTTTCGGAATATATGGCGTTGCTATCCGGCAACACCGACCTGCTGGACAAGGCGAAACTTGAAAAGCGCATCGCCTCGCTCGAAGGGGAACGCAAGTCGTTTAACAAGGGCAAGCGTGATTCGGAGTTCAAGTTAGAGTCGAAGACGGGCGAGTTGCGTAACAACACGGCTTTCATAGATGCCATGACGGAGGACTGGAACCGCTTCCTTTCGGTGGCGCAGACCGACAGGGAGGGCAACCGCCTTAATATAATAAAGGTGGACGGTGTGGATTCCGCCGATGAGAAGGTTATCGGAAAGCGTTTGCAGGAGATAGCGAAAAACGCCACTACGGGCGGGCTTTACACACAGGTCGGAGAACTGTACGGTTTTCCGATAAAGGTGGTGAGCGAGAGGATACTCAAAGAGGGATTGGAGTTTACCGACAACCGCTTCGTGGTAGAGGGGAACTACAAGTACACCTATAACAACGGACATCTGGCAATGGCTGATCCGATGGCTGCCGCCCGAAACTTCCTGAACGCGATGGAGAGGATACCCTCCATTATCGACCAGTACAAGGCGAAGAACGAGGTGCTGGAGAGGGAGATACCGCAGTTGCAGGAGATAGCGGGCAAGGTGTGGAAGAAGGAGGACGAGCTGAAGCAGCTGAAATCCGAACTTGCCGCCCTTGACCGAAAAATACAGCTGGAACTTGCGCCGCCCACGCCCGAAGTCGCCGAAAAGGAGAAAGAAGGGCAACAGGTCAAGCCGGAAGCGGAAGATGTGAGGAACAGGCAGGCGCAATATCCCGAAAATGCACCGCCGCAGATACGCAGTCCGGCGGATAGTATCGTTGCCAACCATGTCATAATCGGGCGTCCGGGACTGTATGCCAAGGAGGAAACCCGGTTCAAAGGATTGAAAATATAACCTTAGGAATTTTATCTGAAGTATTAATAAGGGCTATCCCAAAAGGTCTAAAAGTAAATTTTATCCTTTCTGCAAGTATCTGTAGGATGGCAACTGCATTTTTTTCTTTTTGGGCAGCCCTTATTAAAATTTATTCTTATTTTAGGTTATATACATTCATGTCCATTTATGTAAAAAATCCTGCTGACCTTGTTTATGTCTTGTCAGTCACCATTTGCAAAACCATATTTGACCCTCAAAGAGGCTGAATTTGATAAGCAACTTGCTACATACTCATAATAAGGAGCTAAATAGAACACGAATGGGAAATACTCAAATGCCAAACTAAAGAAGATATTGGCCAAAATAAACGCTATACCGAGAGAGAAACTTGATTTTTCAACTTCCTAAAACAGTGTTGTTCAAACATTTCTACTTATTTGTACTTACCAGTTGAACCTACGTTTCCCTAATAAAATGTCTATGGTAAAAAGTTAAAAAATCCTCCTACTTTTGTTAGATATATTTTTTTGTGTAATTTTGTAATCGTTATGCGGCAGTAATAATATACATATTAATACGAGTTAGGAATCCTGTAGTTCTCATATGCTACGAGGAGGTATTAAAAGGTGCGTTTCGACAATGCATCTATTGTAGTATATTATTGCTTAATCCAAATGAATATTATAAATTTAGGAATTCTTGCTCACATTGATGCAGGAAAAACTTCCGTAACCGAGAATCTGCTGTTTGCCAGTGGAGCAACGGAAAAGTGCGGCTGTGTGGATAATGGTGACACCATAACGGACTCTATGGATATAGAGAAACGTAGAGGAATTACTGTTCGGGCTTCTACGACATCTATTATCTGGAATGGTGTGAAATGCAATATCATTGACACTCCGGGACACATGGATTTTATTGCGGAAGTGGAGCGGACATTCAAAATGCTTGATGGAGCAGTCCTCATCTTATCCGCAAAGGAAGGCATACAAGCGCAGACAAAGTTGCTGTTCAATACTTTACAGAAGCTGCAAATCCCGACAATTATATTTATCAATAAGATTGACCGAGCCGGTGTGAATTTGGAGCGTTTGTATCTGGATATAAAAGCAAATCTGTCTCAAGATGTCCTGTTTATGCAAAATGTTGTCGATGGATCGGTTTATCCGGTTTGCTCCCAAACATATATAAAGGAAGAATACAAAGAATTTGTATGCAACCATGACGACAATATATTAGAACGATATTTGGCGGATAGCGAAATTTCACCGGCTGATTATTGGAATACGATAATCGCTCTTGTGGCAAAAGCCAAAGTCTATCCGGTGCTACATGGATCAGCAATGTTCAATATCGGTATCAATGAGTTGTTGGACGCCATCACTTCTTTTATACTTCCTCCGGCATCGGTCTCAAACAGACTTTCATCTTATCTTTATAAGATAGAGCATGACCCCAAAGGACATAAAAGAAGTTTTCTAAAAATAATTGACGGAAGTCTGAGACTTCGAGACGTTGTAAGAATCAACGATTCGGAAAAATTCATCAAGATTAAAAATCTAAAAACTATCAATCAGGGCAGAGAGATAAATGTTGATGAAGTGGGCGCCAATGATATCGCGATTGTAGAGGATATGGATGATTTTCGAATCGGAAATTATTTAGGTGCTGAACCTTGTTTGATTCAAGGATTATCGCATCAGCATCCCGCTCTCAAATCCTCCGTCCGGCCAGACAGGCCCGAAGAGAGAAGCAAGGTGATATCCGCTCTGAATACATTGTGGATTGAAGACCCGTCTTTGTCCTTTTCCATAAACTCATATAGTGATGAATTGGAAATCTCGTTATATGGTTTAACCCAAAAGGAAATCATACAGACATTGCTGGAAGAACGATTTTCCGTAAAGGTCCATTTTGATGAGATCAAGACTATATACAAAGAACGACCTGTAAAAAAGGTCAATAAGATTATTCAGATCGAAGTGCCGCCCAACCCTTATTGGGCCACAATAGGGCTGACTCTTGAACCCTTACCGTTAGGGACAGGGTTGCAAATCGAAAGTGACATCTCCTATGGTTATCTGAACCATTCTTTTCAAAATGCCGTTTTTGAAGGGATTCGTATGTCTTGCCAATCCGGGTTACATGGATGGGAAGTGACTGATCTGAAAGTAACTTTTACTCAAGCCGAGTATTATAGCCCGGTAAGTACACCTGCTGATTTCAGACAGCTGACCCCTTATGTCTTCAGGCTGGCCTTGCAACAGTCAGGTGTGGACATTCTCGAACCGATGCTCTATTTTGAGTTGCAGATACCCCAAGCGGCAAGTTCCAAAGCTATTACAGATTTGCAAAAAATGATGTCTGAGATTGAAGACATCAGTTGCAATAATGAGTGGTGTCATATTAAAGGGAAAGTTCCATTAAATACAAGTAAAGACTATGCATCAGAAGTAAGTTCATACACTAAGGGCTTAGGCATTTTTATGGTTAAGCCATGCGGGTATCAAATAACAAAAGGCGGTTATTCTGATAATATCCGCATGAACGAAAAAGATAAACTTTTATTCATGTTCCAAAAATCAATGTCATCAAAATAATGGAGCGGTCAGGAAATTTCTATAAGGCAATACAGTTGGGATATATACTTATCTCCATTCTTATCGGATGTATGGCATATAATAGCCTCTATGAATGGCAGGAGATAGAAGCATTAGAACTTGGCAATAAAAAAATAGACGAGCTCCGAAAAGAAATAAACAATATCAATATTCAAATGATAAAATTTTCTCTATTGGGTGAAACAATACTGGAATGGAACGATAAAGATATCGAGCATTACCATGCACGGCGTATGGCAATGGACAGTATGCTTTGCCGTTTCAAGGCCACCTATCCAGCAGAGCGCATCGATAGTGTGCGCAGTCTTTTAGAGGATAAGGAACGACAGATGTTCCAGATAGTCCGGTTAATGGATGAACAACAATCTATTAACAAGAAGATAGCCAATCAAATTCCGGTTATTGTGCAGAAAAGTGTGCAGGAACAGTCCAAAAAGCCAAAACGAAAAGGTTTCTTGAGCATCTTCGGCAAAAAAGAGGGAACGAAGCCAACGACAACAACGACTACGCTCCGTTCATCCAATAGAAACATGGTCAACGAACAGAATGCGCAGAGCCGTCGATTGTCAGAACAAGCCGATAGTCTTGCTGCCCGTAATGCAGAACTTAACAGACAACTGCAAGGATTGATTTGCCAAATCGAAAAGAAGGTGCAATCTGATTTACAAAATAGAGAAAGCGAGATAACAGCCATGCGTAAAAAATCATTTATGCAGATAGGCGGCTTGATGGGATTTGTTCTTTTGCTGTTGGTCATTTCCTATATCATCATACACCGTGATGCAAAGAACATTAAACGATACAAACGCAAGACAACGGATTTGATCGAGCAATTGGAACAGTCCGTGCAACAAAATGAGATACTCATAACCTCCCGAAAGAAAGCGGTATATACTATTACCCATGAGTTGCGTACACCACTGACGGCAATAACCGGCTATACCGAACTTTTGCGGAAAGAATGCAATAGCGGTAATAATGGGCAATATATCCAAAATATACTGCAATCCTCCGACCGTATGCGGGATATGCTCAACACTTTGCTTGACTTCTTCCGCCTGGACAACGGCAAGGAACAGCCCCGTCTGTCACCCTGCCGGATTTCTGCAATCACGCACACACTTGAAACGGAGTTCATGCCTGTTGCCGTGAACAAAGGGTTGTCCTTGTCCGTGAAGACTGGACACGATGCCATTGTATTGACCGACAAAGAGCGAATAATACAAATCGGGAATAACCTGCTGTCAAACGCTGTCAAGTTCACAGAAGAAGGCGGTGTTTCTTTGATTACTGAATATGATAATGGAGTTCTGACACTGGTCATTGAAGATACAGGTACAGGCATGACAGAAGAGGAACAGAAACAAGCGTTCGGTGCGTTTGAACGTCTATCAAATGCCGCTGCAAAGGAGGGTTTCGGGCTTGGGCTTGCCATAATGCGTAATATTGTGTCGATGCTTGGCGGAACAATCCGTTTGGACAGCAAGAAAGGGAAAGGCAGTCGTTTCACAGTTGAAATTTCTATGCAGGAAGCTGAAGAACAGCTTGGATATACAAGCAATACACCTGTTTATCATAACAATAAATTCCATGATGTTGTCGCCATTGACAATGATGAGGTATTACTTCTAATGCTGAAAGAGATGTATTCCCAAGAAGGAATACACTGCGACACTTGCACCGATGCTGCGGCACTGATGGAAATGATACGCCAGAAAGAATACAGCCTGTTGCTGACAGACTTGAATATGCCTGGTATAAACGGTTTCGAATTGCTGGAACTGTTGCGTTCGTCCAACGTGGGCAATTCACCAACAATCCCGGTGGTTGTGGCAACCGCTTCGGGCAGTTGTAACAAAGGGGAACTATTGGCAAAAGGCTTTGCCGGATGCCTGTTCAAGCCGTTCTCCATATCGGAACTGATGGAGGTTTCCGACAGGTGTGCCATAAAAGCGACACCGGACGGGAAACCGGACTTTTCCGCCTTATTGTCCTATGGCAATGAAGCCGTCATGCTGGAAAAGTTGATAACTGAAACAGAAAAGGAAATGCAGGCGGTACGGGATGCAGCAAAAGAAAAAGACCTGCAAAAGCTGGATTCCCTGATCCACCACCTGCGCAGTTCGTGGGAGGTGCTCCGTGCCGACCAACCGCTGAATGTACTTTACGGATTGCTTCGTGGCGATGCTCTCCCGGATGGTGAAGCGTTAAGCCATGCCGTGACTGCTGTGCTGGATAAGGGAGTGGAAATAATACGGTTGGCAGAAGAGGAAAGGAGAAAATACGAAGATGGATAAGACAAAAATAATTGTGGTGGAAGACAACATCGTGTATTGCGAATATGTCTGCAATATGCTGTCACGGGAGGGCTACCGCAATATGAAGGCTTACCACCTCTCAACCGCGAAGAAACATCTGCAACAGGCAACAGATAATGATATCGTGGTTGCCGACCTGCGTCTGCCTGACGGCAGTGGCATAGACCTTTTGTGCTGGATGCGAAAGGAGGGAAAGATGCAGCCCTTCATCATTATGACCGACTACGCCGAAGTTAATACCGCCGTGGAAAGCATGAAACTCGGCTCGATAGACTATATTCCCAAACAGCTTGTGGAGGATAAACTTGTCCCCCTGATCCGTTCCATACTGAAAGAACGTCAGGCAGGACAACGCCGTATGCCTGTATTCGCCCGTGAAGGTTCCGCTTTTCAGAAAATCATGCACCGGATAAGGCTGGTAGCCGCCACCGACATGAGCGTGATGATATTTGGTGAGAACGGCACGGGTAAGGAGCATATTGCCCATCTGTTGCATGACAAGAGCAAACGTGCAGGCAAGCCATTTGTGGCGGTGGACTGCGGTTCACTCTCCAAAGAGCTTGCACCGTCGGCTTTCTTCGGACACGTCAAGGGAGCGTTTACAGGTGCGGACAATGCCAAGAAAGGATATTTCCATGAGGCGGAAGGCGGCACGCTTTTTCTGGACGAGGTAGGAAACCTCGCGTTGGAAACCCAACAGATGTTGCTCCGCGCCATACAGGAGAGGCGGTATCGCCCGGTCGGAGACAAGGCAGACCGGAATTTCAATGTCCGCATCATCGCTGCTACCAATGAAGATTTGGAAGTAGCGGTGAATGAAAAGCGTTTTCGGCAGGATCTTCTGTACCGCCTGCACGACTTCGGGATAACCGTTCCTCCGTTGCGTGACTGTCAGGAAGACATCATGCCGCTGGCAGAGTTCTTCCGTGATATGGCAAACAGAGAGCTGGAGTGTAGCGTGAGCGGGTTCAGTTCCGAAGCACGTAAAGCGTTGCTGACACACGCATGGCCGGGCAACGTGCGGGAACTTCGGCAGAAAGTTATGGGTGCTGTATTGCAGGCGCAGGAAGGTGTTGTCATGAAAGAGCATCTGGAACTTGCCGTGACGAAACCGACCTCTACTGTCAGCTTCGCCTTGCGCAATGACGCGGAGGATAAGGAGCGGATATTGCGTGCGTTGAAACAGGCAAACGGCAACCGGAGTGTCGCCGCAGAACTGCTCGGCATAGGCAGGACAACACTATACAGCAAACTTGAAGAGTATGGACTTAAATATAAATTCAAGCAATCATAGCCCGTAATTCACTGAATTTGGCTATCTTTGCATAACATTTGAGAAAAACGGCGATTGGCAGGAGCTTTTCGCCGCCAACATATAGGATAAGACCGCAAGGCGTTTCAAGCGAAAATCTGGTAAATTGGAACTACGGAGACGATTGCGTGATGCTTATGCTATGCTTACGCATAGCGTGCATTCACGTACTCTCCGTAAAGGCTTTACCAGAGCCATCGCTTGAAGGTAGTGTGAATTGCACGCTACTTTTTTACCCTTGCCTAACGAAAGGAAACGATTATGGGTAAAGTTCAGATTCTCGCCGTACTGACGATGGACGGATGTCTTTCTTCAGAGTTATATGATAAAGCACATCAGGATTTGTGCCTTGACCGTTGCGGTCTTGATGAAATCAGGAAGAAAGCCCTTTACCGTGTGACACCGGACTATTCCATTTCAATGCTGCACGAATGGAGAAAAGACGGCACAAACATCCGTTACCTCGCGGAAGCCACACTGGATACGGCAGATTATATAAACGGACTACTGCGTATGCACGCTGTGGATGAAATCATACTATACACCGTTCCTTTCATATCCGGAAGCGGACGACATTTTTTTAAGTCGGCTCTGCCAGAGCAACACTGGACGCTTTCCTCCTTGAAAAGCTATTCCAACGGTGTATGTCGCATTATCTATATCCTTGATAAAAAAGCAAGATAGCCAAAATGTGCGGCAAGCATACATTTCTATTTTCAGGAATAGAATAAATGTTCTGATTACAAACAATTTAAGTCGGAGATAATTTGTCCTTGTGAAAAAATATTGAATTTTATACCTCTGAAATCCAGTACTTTGTAAAATTGAGTGTTGGATTTTTTATTTTCTGCCGCGTTTTTTGCCAATTATATTCATGTGCGCACGCAGAAAACAAAGTGTAATTTTCAAAATTGACAGAACCATGAATTATTTCTTGCTGGCGGAAACCGACTTTTTCCGCCTGATAAACGAAGCCGGTGACTGCAATATGGAAACGGCATACACGGCTTTTGCCACCCAAGTGATCGAACTGTGTAACGGTAGCATGGACGCGAACCTTACCGTCATCGCGCTTGCCTACATCGAAATCGAGTTGCAGCACCATCCCGTGCGCAACCTGTCAGAAGAAAAGAGAGAGATTGCCGCCTATGTCAGCAAGGCCCTGTCTTTCGTGAGGAAGATGCAGAAATTCCTTGCCACGCCCCAAGTGCCGCCACTGATATCCGCCAACAACACAACAGAAACCGCCACCAGCCTCCTGCAATGGACGGGCAATGCCATCGACCTCGTGGAACTTATCTACGGCATCGACGAGATGGGCTGCATCAACAACGGCAACATGCCGCTCAAACAGCTTGCCCCGCTCCTTTACAAGATATTCGGGGTTGAGTCGAAGGACTGCTACCGTTTCTACACCGATATCAAACGCCGGAAGAACGAAAGCCGCACCTACTTCCTTGACAGAATGCAGGAGAAATTGAACGAGAGGATGCTGCGCGATGATGAGTTGGATCGTATGAGGAGATAAAAAACAAATTCATTAGAATAAATCACATCAATTCAATTCATTATTTTGTTATATTAGAAAAAGATATTAACTTTGCATTGAAATTGATATAGTCATAATTCAGATGAACTCAATACACGATATAACAGACTACATTATCTTACGAGTAAAATCGGAAGATAGATTTGCGTCTTTAATAAATTTAAAGTTGCAGAAGTTATTGTATTATGTTCAAGCATGGTCTTATGGTATCAATAAAAAACCTATGTTTGACGGCGAGTTTGAAGCATGGATTCATGGTCCGGTAAATCGAGAAATCTACAATCGATTTAATTCTACAAAATATCTCTATTCAGAAATCAATATTGATGATTGCATGAATCACAATGTGAGTTTATCATCAGAAGACGCTGAATTCATTGACTTTATATTGGAGAATTATCTTAAATATAGCGGTGCTGAATTAGAACGATTGTCCCACAATGAGATGCCTTGGATTGAAACACGTGGAGATTTAAATGTAAATGAGCGTTGTGACAAGGTTATTACTCCAGAACTAATGATTGAGTATTATGGGAAAAAATGGGAAACTATTAAATCTTAATTCAGATTCTCCTAAATACGGAAACAAATCATTAGTTACCAAAGAACAAGAAAATGAGTTAAAGAGAAGGAAGATAACTTTTTCCTTCTCTTACTTTAAGCAGATACCTAATTTTCAGATTGGAGAGTGTTCTAAGGGATGGCATATTGGGCTTCTTGAAAGATTAGGTGCTTTGGGTACTATGACACCGCAAGAAGTATTAGAAGAAAATAGAGGTAGTATTGCATTAAGATGTCATCCAATAGATTGGAGTGCTAAAAACATTCCTATTCAACGAAAAGATTTAGATTGGCTACCAAAAGAAATATTGGACAATGAGACAGATTTTCCAATAATGCAATTTTCGATAACAAAAAGTACGGGGCGTATTGTAGGTTATTTTGATCGGGATTCTTCTATATTTCACATAGTATTATTAGATCCTGAACATAATATACAACCGGCAAAGAAAACTAATTATCAAATACAACCAACTACAAAAGGGTTATCTCAATATGATGATTTATTAAATAAGTTGGAACGAATTAAAAGTATCGTATCAGATTGTTCTGATAAAAAGTGCAAATTGCATTCACATATTAGTGTTATAGAAGAATTACATGACAATATTGTTTATATAGGACTTGATAATGACTTCTATAGCACTTATCAAGAAATCTTAAAGAAAATTCCATTGCAAAAAATTTTGGAAAACGGAATCTTAGTAAGTATGGATAATGCTTAAGTTCTAAAAAAATGAAGAAAGGTTTATGGTAAGCCTTTCTTCATTTTTTTATTTACTTCTGCTGCAACAGATATTTCAGGTTATCATCGCCCGCGATGCGCTCCAGTTCCTCCTGCACAATCTGCTTCACCTCTTCCTTGATACGCCGGTAGTTCGCCTGCACCGTTTCTTTCATGCGGTCGTTGCCGTCCTCGTCCGTGAAATCGGTAATGACCGGAATTTTCTTGTAGGCACGTTCCTCCCGCTTCACCTTCTCGGCATCCACCACAATCTCGCAGTGAAAAATTTTCTGTTCGATACGTTCGTTGAAGTTGTCGGACACCGAACCGACAAACATTCCCTGCGTCAGACCGGAAATCTTGCTCGGCGGAATGAGCGCATCCATCTGCGTGTTGATGGAGGTGGAAACATCCTGCCGGTTGATGGAGATAGACTGCCGTTTCTGCAACACCTTACCGAACCGTTCCGATAGTGTCTTTGCCGTTTCACCTACCACCTGCCCGGAGAAAATGTTACCGACCGTATTCATCACCACTTTCGCCTCCTTATCACCGTAGTCGCGCACCAGCTGGCTGAAATCCTGAAATCCCAGACACACGGCAACCTTGTTGCTTCGGGCGGTGGCTATAAGGTTGTCCAACCCCTTGAAGTATATCGTGGGCAGCTCGTCGATGATGACCGATGACTTCAGCATTCCCTTCTTGTTGATGAGTTTCACGATACGGGAGTTATACAATCCGAGAGCCGCCCCGTAGATGTTCTGACGGTCGGGATTGTTGCCCACGCATAGGATTTTCGGCTCTTCGGGATTGTTGATGTCCAGCGTAAACTCGCTGTCCGACATCACCCAATAGAGCTGCGGGGAAATCATCCTCGAAAGCGGGATTTTCGCCGACGCTATCTGCCCCATGAGCTGCTCCGCAGCCCCTCCGAGCCAAGCATCCATGAACGGGGAAAGGTAGTTTTCCAGCTCCGGGTAAGAGGTCAGTATCGGGAAAATATCCTCGTAGCGGCGGTTCAAAAACTCGATGGCATGGGGAAACGTGCAATACTTCCCGTTCTGATAGATTTTGAGATACCAGATAATGCTGGCAAACAAAATGATAGGTGACTCCACGAAGAAGTCGCCCTGCTTTTGCACATCGGGTAAGTCAAGGGCATTGCTGCCCCCTTCTCCCCTAAGAACCGTACATGAGAGTTTCCCCTCATACGGCTCAAGCAACTCAATATTTCTATTTGTTGTTAGAAATCGGCTCATACTTTCAACATTTTCGTTTATTTCGCTTGTAGCAGTTGTTGTGGACAAGTTGCCGTACAATCGAACCACCAACAGATATTTCGTTGACGTTCCATGCTTTTGTACAATCTATTTCCTTGCCACATAACGGACAAATCCGGTTCTGCTTGTTCCATAAATATAAGAGAGACTTACGTCCCTTGAGAGATTCCAGCATTTGTTGCTCCTTTCGCTGAAAGAAATAATCATCGTATTCCGGGTCGAAAGGGTTTGCCTCACCTTTGATTTGCTTGTACGGGGTATAATGTATATCCGACAACCTTTTAAGGGTCAGGTAGTTCACTTTCTTGCTCTTGGTTTCATATTTCCATGCAAACGTCCATTTACGCCCCCGAATTTCATGCCAATATTTGTCTGCAACCCAAGACTTGCGTTTCTTTGGATGGCGACGTAAAGCCCATTTCTTCGTGAGATTGTAAATGTGATTGTCACAACCATGAAAAGCATCGGTTGATGCACCATATCGGTAATAGTTGCCCCAACCTGTGATTACAGGATTAAGCATTCGTATCAGCGATTCCTGCTTACACATTTTATGTCCTTTAACGATGTCACCGATTTTTGCCCTGAAGCGTTTCTGTGCATCTTTGGACGGGGATGTGTATAGCCTTTTGCCAAACTTCCTCACATTGAAACCTAAGAAATCAAAACCGTCGTATATGTTCGTAATGGTAGTTTTCTCTTCGGATAAGGTCAGCCCTCTTTCTTTGAGAAATTCTATCACGATAGGTTTGACTTCGTTTTCCAATAGCTCCTTATCTCGACCTGTGATTATAAAGTCATCCGCATAACGAATAAGGTTTACCTTGTAGTGGAATGTCTTATTGTTGCGCCATAATCTTTTGAATCTTTCAGCCAAGAGTGGTTGAAGTCCGTCAAGTGCTATATTTGCAAGTGTCGGTGATATGATACCTCCTTGTGGTGTACCCTCTTCTGTCGGGAATAGTTTGCCATTGAATACAGCTCCACATTTCAGCCATTTTCTGAGTATCGTCTTATCCATAGGGATATGATTAAGAAGCCAGTCGTGGCTGATATGGTCGAAGCAGCCTTTAATGTCTCCCTCCAAAATCCATTCGGGGGAATGCTGGCGGTTTAGAACCGTATCAATCTGACGGATAGCGTCCATTGTCCTGCGTTTCTTGCGGAAACCATAAGAAAAGCGGTCGCCTGTCGTTTCGGCTATCGGTTCCAATGCCATGAGATATAATGCCTGCATCGCCCTGTCTTTCATTGTCGGTATTCCCAACGGTCGGAGTTTACCGTTCTTTTTCTTGATGTGAACCCTACGAAGCGGCTGCGGATTGTAACCACGACGTTTCAGTTCACCGATTGCTTTGTACTTGCGCTTGGGAGAATCCCAAAGCTGTTTATCTACTCCAGACGTTTTCTTCCCTTTGTTGGAAGTAACCCTCTTTACCGCCAATGCCTTGGCGTAAAAAGAGTGGGTCAGCATCCACTGCAAGGCTTTCACCTTGTTATGTCTGCCTTCCTTTTGAGCCTTTACAATACGCGCTTGTAGCTTTCGGACATAGGCTTCACACTTGGACCAGTCCATGCCGTCCCAAGTTAGATTCCTACTATCAGCAGGCGCACACGATGTTTTAGTTTCGTTCATTTGCTTTCCTCCTTTTGAAAGTTCTAAAAGTTATCTTGTAAAGAGTTACCATATACGGAAGTCTGCCCACTTTCGTGTCGGATGATGTCACCAATAACAACCCGTGATGTTGATTCAATCCGTATCCACCCCATTACAGGGTGGCATTCGCTTTTTCCGTTATCTCATACCTGCACCCCATTCGGCTTGCCTTGCGGTTCGCTTACTCGCATTCTTACGAGAGAGATACAGGCTTGCCCTGTTCCACGTAATTGACAAACGGATAGTTTAGGTTCTGCCAAGTCCGCCGGCAGTGCTGTGTCCGTGTAACCCCAACATGGGCAAGGGTTATCCGACTGCTTACCTTTTGGTGAGAGCTAAAGTATCTTGCGCTCCTTCAAACCTTACGACGGCTAAAGTCAGTTCACTTACGTTAACCATGCTATCCAGCCTCGCCACTCAACGGTATGATACTAACCGTCCTTGACATTCCCTCACGGTTCAGTCTTGTCCTTTCGGAAAGTGTACTTTGTCCTATAAGCTTGGCACAACCCATCACTGGAGATGCACCTTATAGTAGGCTACCGCTGACGGAACAGCGGGTTAAATCATGCAATTAATATCACTGTCTAACAATCAATTACGTGACTTTACAGGTCACACCCAAGTTTTATTGAGGTTAAGCATTATCGTGTAGGCACTCTCGTAAGCGTCCGTAATATCCTCCATGAAATCCGGGTGTATGGGATTGCAACGGTGTGAGCGTCGCGGGTCGTCGAAATTGATCACATAGAATTTCGGCTTCACCTTGTAGCCCTCCGGGTGGTTCAGCAAATGGTTGTAGGCTATGGTGGACAAGTCACTGAATTTGAAGTCATATACATACATCGAGAAGCCCTTTTCAATCTGTTGCTTGATAAAATTGTTTACCACGGCGTATGACTTGCCGCTGCCCGGCGTACCCAACACGATGGACGCACGGAAGGGATTCACCACATTGATCCAGCCATTGTTCCAACGCTTTTTGTAATAGAAGCGTGTGGGCAGATTGACCGAATACTCGCTTTCGATGAGCCTCGTTTCCTGCATGAAACTCTCATTCTCGTTGTTGAAAACATCCTCCATCAGATTGTGTTTCAACAGGCGGCTCATCCACAGCCCGCCCATCAAAAGACAGACATAGCCCGTGCCGATGGTAAGGATATACAAGCCCGTCACCGCTTCAACCGGCAGCGGCAGAGCCAGTATCCACCAGTTGAGGAAAAACAGCACGAATCCGGCGGCGAGTGCCGTCCATATTCTTCCCCAAGTGATTTTCTCGCCCTTGACCCCTTTCGTACCCAGACAGGACAGGGCAAGCAGCAGGACGGCAAACAGTTTCGTGTACAGAATGGAATGGAACAGCCCCGCCGTGCGGTCGAAGTTCAGAAGGATTTTGTCCACCACACCGATGTTCACGCCCCATAGCCGGATGGCTTCGTAGCAGAACCAGTACACGTTCATGACCACTAAAATGATACTCACGGCACGCAGAAAATCCATGATTTTCGCCAATGCCCTCAAATCGTCTTCTTGTTGTGACATACATTGATTTTTTAATTGTTGATACTCCGATTACAAACCCAAGCCCTTGCGCTTTTTCTTCTTTTTGCGCTTCATCGCCCGGATGAAAGCCTCTTCCTCGGCATCTACCGCCGGACCTTCGGGAGTGAGCAAGCCCATTCCGCCCGATACGTCTTCACGGTCGTATGCGGTCTGTCCGTGTGCCTTGTCCGCAGCATCCATAGGGATGGATAACGGTATCGGCGGTTGTCCGGCGTATGGCAGGGTGAAGTGTTCCTGCAAGGCATTCGCCGAAAGCTCCTTGCCCATGCGCGAACCGTTCAGCACACTCCCCGTGCGGTGGTCGATGAAGGTAGCCCCGTAGATGCGCCCTTCCTCCGTGTAGCGCAGTACGGTGTCGATGCCCTTCTCTTTAAGTTGGGAAACAAACCTATCCTTGTCATAAGTGCCTTGCAGCACGGAAAGAACGGTACGTTTCGTCATGTCTGCCAGTTTCCTGTCCTTAATCTCCGATCTGGAACGTACAAACTTCTTCTGCATGGCTTCATAGCCTGCGGACTTCCCGAAGAGCGAGGACTTGAACGGGTTGCCCACCTTGTTGCCCCTGCCGTCCGTGACGGAATAGACCAGCCCGTGATATTCCCGTCCGCGCACGTTACCCCTCGCTTCCTCCACCGTCAGGTTATAGATGGAAAGGAGCGCACGGTATTCGCCCATCGTCTGGAAACGGTACTGCCCGTTCAGAGCTTTCACGGTGTTGCCTACCTGTTTCTTCACATCGCCTGCCGATGCGTCCACCTTGCTTAGCGGCGTGTCAAGACGGCGGTTCCTGCGCTCCGCATCGTGCAGCCCGTATTTCTTCTCCAGCTCACGGGTGATTTGTTTGCTACGATAGTAGTTGTTCTTGTCGCTGATACATTTCCCGTTCTCGTCCACCCGAACCGTCACGATGTGCAGGTGGTGGCGGTCGATGTCCTCGTGCTTGAAAACAAGATAAGGCTGGTTGCCGAAACCGAGTTTTTCCAGATACTCGCGGGCTATATCCTGCAATTCCGCATCGGTCAACGCATCCTCCGGATGCGGGTTGAGCGAAATATGCACCACCGGCTTCTCCACCTTCATCTGTGGCGGCATGAAGGTGAGAAAACCCTCCATCGCCTTGTTGATGTCCACCTTTCCCGAACCGTCATTGTAGATGCGGTTGGTCGTAAGCAACCGCCCCTGCGCCTCGTTAATCTTCTCCCCGTTATAGGCAATCGCGCCGTACAACGAGTTTCCTACACTGATTTTTGCGACCATTTCGCCTCCATTTCCCTTGAAAGTTCCACAATCCGGCGGCTCAGTTTCACGAGTTCGACGGTGTGTTGCTCTAATTTGTAGAGCAACGCCATCGCCTTTTTCTCTGAAAAATGCAGCCTCAGTTCCTTCACGACTTGGTTGTAATTCGTACCCACGGCACGGAACTGTGCATGAAAATCCGACAGTTTGGTGTAATAGTCCACCAGCGTCTTGTCCACCTTAAGCACCTTGAACGGCTGTCCGAAGAAGTGCGCCTTGAGGAAAACCGACCGTGCATAGACACCCGATTTTCCGAACATGGCGAGGAAACGGTTGTGTTCCTCCTCATTGAAACGGACGGTGTAACGGTACACCGCCGGATCAAGTTTGGGATTTCTCCCTGATTTGCTTTTCCTTTTCTCTTTCATATTACTTTGGATTTAGCGGATTGACGGCATAAGCCGCCGCTTCGGATTACAGCACCGCAGTTTTGAAAGGCTTCCCGACTTCGGAGGGAAAGCCCGCCCCCTGCAAGGGCAAGGCGTTTTCCGGGATGCTCAAAATATTTTGAGCGGCTGAAAACATACCTTGCTATGTTCAGGTGAACATAAAAATCCGTCGGGGACGGATTGGGGGGAATGCCTTTCAAACTCCGGGCTGCGCCACCTACGGCGAACCCTGCCGTTCGGGTGCAAAGTTACGCCCTTAACGCAGTATCGGACAGAGGCTTGACCCGGACAATCAGTGTCAACCGGCGCAACGTGCTGCCACTTGCCGGAGAAGTGATACAAGTTCCAAAATATCCTTGTTTATTTGCAGTGTGATTCGGATGTGGGACTGAAAATACACTCCTTCCGCCGGATGTTCGGACAGCAATCCGGACATCAATCCAACCGGCTGAACACGGGTGTACATATTCAGCCGGTTTTCCAAGCACACGTCCATACGGACGGATAAAGGCGTGGGTGATTGGACAGACCGATGAATGCCCGCAGGCACAGCCGTATTAAGGAATGGCGGAATAAATGGAAGCGCGTGCGTATGTATGAATGGCAATACGCTACCGCCACCGGACAGATGTATAACCAAATAAATTATCAGACAAATGAAAGAAGCAACTTATGTGGCAATCTCCACGCAGAAAGGTGGAGCGGGTAAGACAACCCTGACAGTGCTTGTGGCAAGCTACCTGCACTATGTGAAAGGCTATAACGTAGCCGTGGTGGACTGCGATTTTCCGCAGTACAGTATCCATGATATGCGCAAGCGTGACATGAAAGCCGTCATGGAGGACGGGCATTACAAAGTGCTGGCGTATGAGCAACTCAAGCGGCTGAAGAAAAATCCGTACCCAATCAGATGCAGCCGTGCGGAAGACGCGATAAGAACCGCAGAAAATCTGGTAGAAGCGCAGCCCGACCTCGATTTCGTGTTCTTCGACCTGCCGGGAACCATCAACAACGCCGACGTGGTACAGACCATTTCCAAAATGGACTATATCTTCACGCCCATCATCGCCGACCGTGTGGTGATGGAGAGTTCCATCAAGTTCGCCACTGTCATCAACGAACAGATGATAAGCACGGGCAAGTCCGGCATCAAAGGGATTTATCTCGTGTGGAACATGGTGGACGGACGCGAAAAGACAGAACTATACAAGGCATACGACAAAGTCTGTGCCGAGTTCGCCCTGCCCATTCTGGAAACATACCTGCCGGACAGCAAGCGTTTCCGCAAGGAGACAGCGGCAGAACGCAAGGCTGTATTCCGTTCCACGGCATTCCCTGCGGACAAAACGCTGATACGCGGCAGCAACCTTGACAAACTCGCGGATGAGATTCTCGGCATCATCAAAAACTGAATGTCATGGCAAAGAAAACAAGAATCGAGGACATCGACAGCGAAGCCGTAATCAACTCGTTTCGGCTGGACGATACAAGCATTCCACCGGAAGCGAGAAGTACGGGCGGAAACGCACCTTCTCCACCTCCGAAAGAAGAATTACAGACGGTGATTACATCGCCTGCTTCCCGTCCCAAAGAGGAACCGGAACGCAAGCGCAGGAATGGCAAGCCGGAAAAGCAGGATTATGACACGGTATTCATGTGTGGATCCAATGTCACGGCAAGGCTCGGCAAGCAGGTATATATCCGCAAGGAGTACCACGACCGCATACAGAAAATGCTCCATGTAATCGGAGGCAACGAGGTGACTATTGCGGCTTTTCTTGACAACGTGCTGACACACCATTTCATGCTGTTCCAAGACGAGATAGCCGAATCGTTCAAACGGCACATGGAATCCTATAATCTATAGAAACAATAAACAACAAAGGAGTATGAAAAGAACAAAGAAGAACCGACAGGCAGACTGCCTGCAAACAGGAAAGAGTGAAAGAACCGCTGCCAGTGCAGCAAAGTGTACAACCGACTACGATCAGGAAAATACCGGCGTTGACTTCCGCAAGGATAAAGGCAGAGACAAACCGCTCTCGACTTTCCTGCAAGCATCGGAAATCAAAACGCGGCAATGTATATACATCAGCCGAGAAATTCATGAGAAAGTCGCTATCGTTACCAGTCGGATGGGAAACGGTTTGAGCATCGGCAAGTTTGTGGATAACATCCTCCGCGACCATTTCCGACAATACGGGCAGCAGTACATGGAACAGATTGAAAACGCCCAAAAAGTAAGATTATGACAAAGGCGTTTTTAATCGTATCGGTTGCTTGCAACGTGTGGTTTCTGTTTCTGCTGTTCTATGACCGCATCATGGACACGAAGCTCATCCGTTTCTTCAGACATATTGCCGGGCTGTGGCGGTCATTGGACAGTACGGTGGCAGAGCAAGGAAAGGATAAGGAAATACCTCACGCAGACACCTCGGACATCATTGGCAAGAGCCGTTTCAAGATGGCATCGACCCGGACAACCGCTGCCATACCGACGCAAGAAGCCGCCACTTCGGAAAAAGGCATTGAGCTGTCGGAGGAAGAGGCTACTTTTGACGACGGAAACACGGAAACCGTCTCACGCCCGACACAAGTACCGGAGGACAAACTCGATGAAACCTTCACGAGCATCCCGCCCTCGGAACTGGAGTACGGAGAAGATGAACCGGAGGATGAAGAACCAGACAAAAAGCAGGCTTCGGGAAGTAGCTTCGAGGATATTGACATGGCAGTACACACCATACGGAAGGAATCACCATCCGATGAGGAAATGCGACACGCCGGAAAGGTCATGACGGAACTGGACGGGACAGAGCTTTTCACAAGAATAACGGAACGCCTGACCGATGAAGCAATGAGCGAGAGGATTGCAAAGGCGATGGCAGTTTTCGTGGACACGGTGAACATGACCGTGACACAACAAAAGGAAAAGGTGTTCGTGATTCCCGACAACATCGAGGAGTTCGACTTCCGAAACTATGTATAACAACTAAAAAAGAATGGAAATGAAAACGTAAAATGACGACACCCACGCGCACGGCGGTACAAGGTACAGCCAACCCGCAACGGACAGCCCCAAGTCCGTAGAAACAAACGGGCAACCACTAAAACCAAAGTAAAGTAATCAAGTATCAACCGCCCGAAAAAGGACTATCCACCCTTTGAACGGCACAAAAAAGAACAGTTTATGAACAAGAACATCAGACAAAAGTTAATCATCGCTGCGGCACTTATGATTGCCGCAACCGCCTCCGCTTTCGCACAGGGAAACGGTCTGGCTGGCATCAACGAAGCCACCTCTATGGTGAGTTCGTATTTCGACCCCGGCACGAAATTAATCTACGCCATCGGCGCGGTAGTCGGGCTTATCGGTGGCGTGAAAGTGTACGGAAAATTCTCGTCCGGAGACCCGGACACCTCGAAGACCGCCGCCTCGTGGTTCGGGGCTTGTATCTTCTTGATTGTCGCCGCCACTATCCTGCGCTCATTCTTCCTTTAATAAACAATGTATGGCTGAATACCCGATAAACAAGGGTATCGGTCGTCCGGTCGAGTTCAAGGGTTTGAAGGCTCAGTACCTCTTCATCTTCTGCGGAGGTCTGCTGGCTCTCTTCGTCCTGTTCGTCATCCTCTATATGGTCGGCATCGACCAGTGGATATGTATCGGCTTCGGCGCGGCATCGTCTTCCGTCCTCGTATGGCAGACCTTCGCGCTGAACGCCCGGTACGGCGAACACGGGCTGATGAAATTGGGAGCGGCAAGGAGCCATCCCCGATACCTTATCAACCGACGGCGGATCACCCGATTACTCAAACGGCAACGAAAGGAAGAAACGACATGAGAAATACATCCAAAATGACAACACTGGAAAACAAGTTCCCCCTGCTGGCGGTGGAGCATGGCTGCATCATCTCCAAAGACGCCGACATCACGGTGGCTTTTGAGGTGGAACTGCCGGAGCTTTACACCGTGACGGGCGCAGAGTACGAGGCGATACACGGCTGCTGGTGCAAGGCTATCAAGGTGCTGCCGTACTTCTGCGTCGTGCATAAGCAGGATTGGTTCATCAAGGAGAAATATATGCCGGAGTTACAGAAGGACGACATGAGTTTCTTGAGCCGTTCCTTTGAACGCCACTTCAACGAGCGTCCGTACCTGAAACACTCCTGCTATCTCTACTTGACCAAGACGACGAAAGAACGTAACCGTATGCAGAGCAACTTCAGTACGCTGTGCCGGGGACATATCATCCCGAAGGAGCTGGACAAGGAAACCGCCGGGAAGTTCATGGAGGCCGCCGAACAGTTCGAGCGCATCATGAACGACAGCGGCTTTGTGAGGCTGCGCCGCCTCTCCACCGACGAGATTGTCGGGACGGAGAAGTCCGCCGGGCTGATAGAGCGTTACTTCTCGCTCATGCCCGAAGGCGACACGACCTTGCAGGACATCGACCTCTCGGCAAAAGAAATGCGTATCGGTGACAAACGCCTGTGCCTGCACACCCTCTCCGACGCGGAGGATATGCCCGGAAAGGTGGCTACCGACATCCGCTACGAGAAACTCTCCACCGACCGCTCGGACTGTCGCCTCTCCTTCGCCTCCCCCGTGGGGCTGCTGCTTTCCTGCAACCACATCTATAACCAGTATGTGATTATCGACAACAGCGAGGAAAATTTGCAGAAGTTCGAGAAGTCCGCAAGGAATATGCAGTCGCTATCCCGATACAGCCGGAGCAACAGCATCAACCGCGAGTGGATAGACCAGTACCTGAACGAAGCCCATTCCTACGGGCTGACCTCGGTACGGGCGCACTTCAACGTCATGGCGTGGAGCGATGACGCGGAGGAACTGAAGCATATCAAGAACGATGTGGGCAGCCAGCTGGCAAGCATGGAGTGCGTGCCGCGCCACAATACCATCGACTGCCCGACGCTCTACTGGGCGGCGATGCCCGGCAACGCGGCGGACTTCCCGGCGGAAGAGAGTTTCCATACATTCATCGAGCAGGCGGTGTGCCTCTTCACGGAGGAAACCAACTACCGCAGTTCGCTCTCGCCCTTTGGCATCAAGATGGTGGACAGGCTTACGGGAAAACCGTTGCACCTCGACATCAGCGACCTGCCGATGAAGCGGGGTATCACGACCAACCGCAACAAGTTCGTGTTGGGTCCTTCGGGCAGCGGCAAATCCTTTTTTATGAACCACCTCGTGAGGCAATACTACGAGCAGGGTACGCACGTGGTGCTGGTGGACACGGGAAACTCCTATCAGGGCTTGTGCGAGATGATCCGGTGCAAGACAAACGGGGCGGACGGCGTGTACTTCACCTACACGGAGGAGAAACCGATTTCGTTCAACCCGTTCTACACCGATGATTACGTGTTCGACGTGGAGAAAAAGGACAGCATCAAGACATTGCTGCTGACGCTCTGGAAGTCGGAGGACGACAAAGTGACGAAGACGGAGAGCGGCGAACTGGGCAGTGCGGTGAACGCCTATATCGAGCGTATCAGGGCTGACCGGAGCATCGTCCCCTCGTTCAACACCTTCTACGAGTATATGCGCGACGACTACCGCCGCGAACTGGCGGAACGTGAGATAAAGGTGGAGAAGTCCGACTTCAACATCGACAATATGCTCACCACCATGCGGCAGTATTACCGGGACGGACGCTACGACTTCCTGCTCAACTCCACGGAGAACATCGACCTGCTCGGCAAGCGGTTCATCGTCTTCGAGATTGACAGTATAAAGGAAAATCGCGAGCTTTTCCCTGTGGTGACCATCATCATCATGGAAGCCTTCATCAACAAGATGCGCCGATTGAAAGGCGTAAGGAAACAGTTGATAGTGGAAGAGGCTTGGAAGGCTCTATCTTCGGCGAACATGGCTGAGTACCTGCGCTATATGTACAAGACCGTGCGCAAGTATTACGGGGAGGCAATCGTGGTGACGCAGGAGGTGGACGACATCATTTCCTCGCCCGTCGTCAAGGAGAGCATCATCAACAACTCCGACTGCAAGATACTCCTTGACCAGCGGAAGTACATGAACAAGTTTGATGCCATACAGTCCCTGTTGGGTCTGACGGAGAAAGAGAAGTCGCAGATACTCTCCATCAACATGGCGAACAACCCGTCAAGGCTCTACAAGGAAGTGTGGATAGGACTGGGCGGTACGCAGTCGGCAGTCTATGCCACCGAAGTTAGTGCTGAAGAGTATCTGGCGTACACCACCGAAGAAACGGAAAAAGTAGAGGTTTACCGTCTGGCGGAACAGTTGGGCGGCGACATTGAAGCCGTCATCCGGCAGCTTGCCGAAAGGCGGAGAAAAAAGGAATAAATAGAAACAGATTCATCAACTAAAAAAGAAAATGCGTATGAGTATATCAAGAACGAAAATGCTGCAAATCAGCAAGTGTTTAATCGGGCTGGCGGTCATGGTGCTGCAATCCTGCGACATAACGGACAACCGACGCGACCTGCTTTGCGGAAACTGGGAGAGTGTGGAGGGCAAGCCCGACGTGCTTATCTACAAGGAGGGCGAAGCCTATAAGGTGACGGTATTCAAGCGGAGCGGCATCCGCCGCAAGCTGAAGCCGGAAACCTATCTCTTGCAGGAGGAGAACGGCAATCTGTTCATGAACACCGGATTCCGCATCGACGTGTCCTACAACGAGGCGACGGACATCCTGACCTTCTCGCCGAACGGGGACTACGTGCGTGTGAACCCGAAACCGGACCATCCGATAGGCGAGCAATAAATAATGAAATCCACTAAAATCCAAAGTAACATGAGAACAAGAATAACACTTATTATCTGCCTGTGCCTGTTTGCAGTCGGCAGGGCAAGCGCACAGTGGGCGGTGATAGACCCGTCCAACATCGCGCAGAGCATCGTGAACACCTCGAAGAACGTGGTACACACTTCCACGACCGCCCAAAATATGATAAAAAATTTTCAAGAGACCGTGAAGATTTACGAACAGGGCAAGAAGTATTACGACGCACTCAAATCCGTGAACAATCTGGTAAAGGACGCCCGGAAGGTGCAGCAGACCATCCTGATGGTGGGTGACATCACCGACACCTATGTGACCAGTTTCCAGAAGATGATGCGTGACGACAACTTCACGGTGGAGGAACTGGGAGCCATCGCCTTTGGCTACACCAAGTTATTGGAGGAATCCAACGATGTGCTGACGGAACTGAAGAATGTGGTGAATATCACCACGCTCTCCATGACGGACAAGGAGCGCATGGACGTGGTGGAACGCTGCTACTCCAAAATGAAGCGTTACCGCAACCTCGTGAGCTACTACACCAACAAGAACATTAGCGTGAGTTACCTGCGTGCGAAGAAGAAAAACGACCTTGACCGCATCATGGGGCTGTACGGGAACATGAACGAAAGATATTGGTAGCCTATGAATTTCGACAACCTTCACCAAATTCTGCGCTCGCTCTACGAACAGATGGTGCCGCTATGCGGGGACATGGCGGGCGTGGCGAAAGGCATCGCCGGGCTGGGCGCACTCTTTTATGTGGCCTACCGGGTATGGCAGTCGCTGGCGAGAGCCGAACCGATAGACGTGTTCCCTATGCTCCGCCCTTTCGCGATAGGCTTGTGCATCATGTTCTTTCCGACGGTGGTATTGGGTACGATAAACAGCATCATGTCGCCCGTCGTGCAGGGTACGGCAAAGATGCTGGAGGCGGAAACGCTGGACATGAACCGATACCGTGAGCAGAAGGACAAACTGGAATACGAGGCGATGATGCGCAACCCCGAAACCGCCTACCTCGTGTCGAACGAGGAGTTTGACAAACAGCTGGAGGAACTGGGCTGGTCGCCCGGCGACATGGTGACGATGGCGGGGATGTATATTGAGCGTGGGATGTACAACATGAAGAAGGGCATCCGCGACTTCTTCCGCGAGATACTGGAACTGATGTTCCAAGCCGCCGCCCTCGTGATAGACACCATCCGCACGTTCTTCCTCGTGGTGCTGGCGATACTCGGTCCGATAGCCTTTGCCATATCGGTGTGGGACGGCTTCCAAAGCACGCTCACGCAGTGGATATGCCGCTACATACAGGTCTATCTGTGGCTGCCCGTATCGGATATGTTCAGTACCATACTGGCGAAGATACAGGTGCTGATGCTGCAAAGCGACATCGAACGGATGCAGGCTGATCCGAACTTCTCGCTGGATTCGAGTGACGGGGTGTATATCATATTCATGATAATCGGCATCATCGGCTACTTCACCATTCCAACGGTGGCAGGCTGGATTATCCAAGCCGGAGGCATGGGAAGCTACGGCCGCAACGTGAACCAGACGGCGGGACGAGCCGGAAGCATGGCGGGCAGCGTGGCGGGTGCAGCCGCAGGAAACGTGGTCGGACGTGCCGGGAAACTGCTGAAATAATCAACTGACAATTAAAAACGAATAAACAACAATGGAATTTAAGTCACTCAAAAACATCGAATCATCGTTCAGGCAGATACGCCTGTTCGGTATCGTCTTCCTCTCGCTGTGCGCCGTGATAACGGTATGGAGCGTGTGGAGTTCCTACCGCTTCGCGGAGCGGCAACGGGAAAAGATTTACGTGCTGGACAACGGCAAGTCGCTGATGCTGGCTCTCTCGCAGGACTTGTCGCAGAACCGTCCGGCGGAGGCAAGGGAACACGTGCGCCGCTTCCACGAGCTATTCTTCACGCTCTCGCCCGAAAAGAGTGCGATAGAGCATAACGTGAAACGCGCCCTGCTATTGGCGGACAAAAGCGTGTACAACTACTATTCGGACTTTGCCGAGAAGGGGTACTACAACCGCATCATCTCCGGGAACATCAACCAAGTGCTGAAGGTGGACAGCGTGGTGTGCGACTTCAACGGCTATCCCTACCGTGCCGTGACCTATGCCACGCAGAAAATCATCCGGCAAAGCAACGTCACCGAACGCAGCCTCGTGACCACGTGCCGCCTCTTGAACTCGTCCCGTTCGGACAACAATCCCAACGGTTTCACCATTGAGGGATTCACCATTATCGAGAACAAGGATTTACAAACCATCAAAAGGTAACGGACATGAAGAAAATCAGGAAATCATTTTGGCGTGCGTACTGGAAGCTCCACGACAAAAAGAAAATGCTGGTGGCAAGGCTCAAAGGCTATCTGGACGGTTTGCCCCCGAAGACACGCAGGCGCATCGTGCTGGCGATGCTCGCCGCCTTCGCGGTGCTTGCCATCTACACCTTCGGCAAAGCCGTCTATGACATCGGCAGGAATGGCGGCAGCCGGATAGTAACAGACCATGCCGGACAGGTGGGACTGTCCGTAAAGCCGTAAAACAATCACAACGTAATACCTTATTTATATGGAACAGACGAAGAATGAACCTAAAAACGAGAATAAGGCGGCTCCCGACAATGGGAAACCGAAGAAGGAGCGCAAGCCGCTGACCGAAGCCCAAAGGCTGAAACGTCAGAAAATGATAGTGCTGCCCGCTATGGTGCTGGTATTCATCGGTGCTATGTGGCTGATATTCGCCCCGTCTTCCGACAAGGAGCAGCAACCGGGAACGGGTGGTTACAATATCGAAATGCCCGACGCTGACAAGGCGAACCGTCAGATCATCGGCGACAAGGTGAAAGCCTACGAACAGGGGGCGATGGAGGAACGGCAGGAGAACCGCAGCCGCACCATGCAGGAGCTGGGCGATATGTTCGACCGCGAAGTGGCGGAAACGGATAGCGGCAGGGACTTCGACCTTGCCAATCCCGGAGGCATGGAAGAGAATGTGAAGTCCGCCCCGAAGACCATCCAATCATCCGCAGCCGCCTACCGCGACCTCAATGCCACGCTCGGCAACTTCTACGAGCAGCCAAAGAACGACAATGCGGATATGGACGAACTGTTAGAGCGTATCGCCTCGCTGGAATCGGAACTGGAAACCGAGAAAGGCAAGGCATCCGCTATGGATGACCAAGTGGCACTCATGGAGAAGTCCTATGAACTGGCGGCGAAGTACATGGGCGGGCAGAACGGCACACAACCACCTGTCGGACAGGCGGCAGAGCCTTACCCCGTGCAGAAAGCCGGAAAGAACACTGCTGCACCTGTCAGGCAGGTAACGCATCAGGTGGTATCTTCGCTCTCACAGCCGATGAGCAACGCTGAGTTTGTCGCCTCCTTCTCGCAGGAGCACAACCGCAGTTTCAATACGGCGGTGGGTGTCACGACTGTATCGGACAGGAACACCATATCGGCGTGTGTCTATGGGGCGCAGAGTGTGACTGACGGGCAGGTGGTAAGATTACGGCTGCTGGAGCCGATGGCAGTGGCGGACAAAATCATACCCCGCAATGCAGTGGTGGTAGGCACGGCAAAGATTCAGGGCGAACGACTCGATATTGAAATTACTTCGCTGGAGTACGCAGGTACGATTATCCCGGTAGAACTGGCGGTGTATGACACGGACGGACAGCCCGGCATCTTCATTCCAAACTCGATGGAGATGAACGCCGTCAGGGAGGTTGCCGCCAACATGGGCGGCTCGCTGGGCAGCAGCATTAATATCTCCACCAACGCAGGGGCGCAGCTCGCCTCCGACTTGGGCAAGGGGCTGATACAAGGCACGAGCCAGTATATCGCCAAGAAGATGCGTACCGTCAAGGTGCATCTGAAATCCGGATACAAGGTCATGCTATATCAGGACAGAGATTGAAAACAATAACAATCAACGACTAAAAAACAACAACCAAATTTTTATTTACCACTAAAATCCAAAGTAGAATGAAAAAAGTAATCATCATGCTTGCCCTCGCTATGGGCATCGCAACTGCCAACGCGCAGGAGAACGTAACCGTTGTAACGGACAACGGAAGTGAACAACCGACCTTGACAAAGGAGGTCTATCCGCAGAAGGAGGCGGACGGCGATCTGTATCACGGGCTGACAAAGAAGCTGACCTTCGACCGCATGGTTCCCCCGCACGGCTTGGAAGTGACCTACGACAAGACCGTCCACGTCATTTTCCCCTCGGAGGTGCGCTACGTCGATTTAGGCTCGCCCGACCTGATTGCGGGTAAAGCCGACGGAGCGGAGAACGTCATCCGCGTGAAAGCGACCGTGAGGAACTTCCCGAACGAAACCAATATGTCCGTGATAACGGAGGACGGGAGTTTCTATACCTTCAACGTGAAATATGCCGATGAACCGCTGCTGCTCAACGTGGAGATGTGTGACTTCATCCATGATGGCGAGAAGGTGAACCGCCCGAACAACGCGCAGGAAATCTACCTGAAGGAGCTGGGCAGCGAAAGCCCAATGCTGGTGCGCCTTATCATGAAGTCCATCCTGGGGCAGAACAAGCGCGAGGTGAAGCATATCGGCTGCAAGCGATTCGGCATCCAGTACCTGCTGAAAGGTATCTATACGCATAACGGGTTACTCTATTTCCACACGGAGATAAAGAACCAGAGCAACGTGCCTTTCGATGTGGACTACATCACATGGAAAATCGTGGACAAGAAGGTGGCGAAGCGTACCGCCGTGCAGGAGCAGATCATCCTGCCGCTCCGTGCGCAGAATTACGCCACACTCGTGCCGGGAAAGAAGAGCGAGCGCACGGTATTCACGATGGCGAAGTTTACCATTCCCGACGACAAATGCCTCGTGGTGGAACTCAACGAGAAGAACGGAGGTCGCCACCAGTCTTTCGTGATTGAGAACGAGGACTTGGTACGTGCCAATACCATCAACGAACTTCAAGTGCGCTGACCATGAGAAAGTACATCGCAATAGTCATCGCGTCGCTTGCCCTGTTCACGGGGCAGGCGCACGCCCAGCGATGCCTGCCGAAGATGCAGGGCATCGAGGTCAGGGCGAACATGGCGGACGGTTTCAATCCCGGCGGCAACGACGGCGGGCACAGCTTCGGGGCGGCTCTTTCCACCTACACGAAAAAGGGGAATAAATGGGTGTTCGGCGGCGAGTACCTGTTGAAGAACAACCCTTACAAGGACGGGAAGATACCCGTGGCGCAGTTCACGGCGGAGGGGGGATACTACTTCAAGATACTCTCCGATGCCCGTAAAATCGTGTTCGTCTATGCAGGGGCTTCGGCTCTTGCCGGATATGAATCGGTGAACTGGGGCGAAAAGGTGTTGCATGACGGCTCCACGCTCCATGACCGGGACTCCTTTATCTACGGCGGTGCACTGACGCTCGATGTGGAGTTTTACGTGGCAGACCGTATCGCTCTGCTCGCCAACCTCCGGGAGCGTTGCCTGTGGGGTGGCGACACGAGGAAGTTTCATACGCAGTGGGGCGTGGGCGTGAAGTTCATCATAAACTGACGCTCCGCATGGAACGGACGGAAATCGACGCCATGAGGCATATAGCCCTTGCGGACTTCCTCGCACGGCTGGGGCATGAGCCTGTCAGAAGAAGCGGCAACGAGTTGTGGTATCGTGCGCCATACCGCAATGAGCGCACGCCCTCTTTCCGTGTGAACGTGGCGAAACAGCTCTGGTACGACTTCGGTACGGGCAAGGGCGGCGACATCTTCACGCTTGCCGGGGAGTTTATCGGAAGCAACGACTTCATGGAACAAGTGAAGTTCATAGCGGAAACCGCCAATATGCCTATGCCTGTTCCCGAAATGAGCAGACCAACTTTCCAGCCTAAACCGTCAGAACCTGCCTTTGAAGGAGTGGAAGCCACCCCGCTGTTTCGTTCTCCACTGACGGACTATCTGGCGGAACGGGGCATTCCTTACGGCATTGCATCCCGGTATTGCTGCCAACTGAATTACGGAGTGCGTGGCAAGCGGTATTTCGCCGTCGGCTTCCCGAATGTGGCTGGCGGATATGAAATCCGCAGCCGTTTCTTCAAAGGATGCGTGCCTCCGAAGGATGTGTCGCCGGTCAAGGCGGAAGGCTCTCCGGCTGACTTGTGCAGCGTATTTGAGGGCTTCATAGACTTCCTTTCCGCCGCCACGCTCGGATTGGAAACGGGTGACTGTCTTGTGCTGAACTCGGTTTCCAACGTGGAAAAGGCGATGAGGTATTTAGGCGGTTACGGGCGCATAGACTGTTATCTTGACCGTGATGAATCCGGACGGCGGACGTTGGAAACGCTGAAAGGACACTATGGGGAACGTGTCTGCGACCGTTCCGCCCTCTATGATGGTTGCAAGGACTTGAACGAGTATCTACAACTGACAACGAAAAAATAAAAATAACAATAACTTAAAAATCAAAGGACAATGAACATACTGAACAACAAGAACAAGAGAATATCAATTTTCAAGGCGTTGGCACTCTGCCTTTTCGCCGCCGTGTCGCTCACCGCCGTATCGTGTGACGACGATATGGACATCCAGCAATCCTATCCCTTCACGGTGGAAACCATGCCCGTGCCGAACAAGGTAAGCAAGGGGCAGACAGTGGAAATCCGCTGTGAACTGAAAAAGACGGGCGACTTCGCCAACACCCTCTATACCATCCGGTATTTCCAGTTTGAGGGGGATGGTACGCTGAAAATGGACAACGGCATCACGTTCCTGCCCAATGACCGCTACCTGCTCGAAAACGAGAAGTTTCGGCTGTACTACACGGCGCAAGGTGACGAGGCGCACAACTTCATCGTGGTAGTGGAGGACAATTTCGGCAACTCCTATGAGTTGGAATTTGACTTCAACAACCGAAACGTGAAGGATGACGGGGTTATCACTGTTGTCCCCATCGGGAACTTCAAGCCCCTTACACGATGATGCGTGTATTCATGGCTATCCTCTGTTCGCTTCTGGCGGTCTGTTCCGTGTCCGCACGGAACAGACGCCATGAGGGAACGGACGGGCAGGCGGCTATCTACCGGCTGCCACCATTTGAGAGGGCGGTGCGATGCACGAAGTATTTTGAGGGCTGGCATTCGGAAAAACATCACCCGTATGTAGGATATGGACATCGGTTGCAGCCGGGGGAAAGGTATTCGGCACGCACCATGACGAAGCGGCAGGCGGACGCGCTTCTGCGAAAAGACCTGCGGAAGTTCTGCGCGATGTTCCAGCAGTTCGGGAAGGATTCGCTTCTGCTTGCCACGCTCGCCTACAATGTCGGTCCGTACCGTCTTTTGGGGAGTGGGAAGATACCCAAAAGCACGCTAATCCGAAAGCTGGAGGCGGGTGACAGGAACATCTACCGGGAGTATATCGCTTTCTGTAACTATAAGGGGAAACGCCACGCCATGCTGCTCAAACGAAGGAAGGCTGAGTTTGCGCTGCTGTATGTACCATAAAGAATAAGTGTCTGACGAAAGAAACTCCGATGAAGCCGCCAACTTCATCGGAGTTTCAGTTTTCATACATTCGGGATTGTCCCTTTGCCTGCAACCTCACCGTCCCTGCAATGCTCTATGATACCGGGTGAAAATCCCATGCTGCCGATTGCGATATGCCGGATATAGTCTGTATATTCCTGACCTTGAAAATTCCTGCCCGTAAGGTTCTTGAAAACCATCTTTATGCTTATGCCGTCGTTGCTGTACAAGATGGTTTTTCCGTTCTGTCTGATTGTTTCCATGATTAAAACTTGTTTTTGTGAATACTATCGTAGATTGGTACAAAGGTTTCTTTGCCTACTTTCTTATCCGCCATCATGCTCATGAAAGAAAGTAGGCGGCTTTTGCCGCCCACCCCTCAAAAGCGGGTGTAAAGTCCCGTTACCATCGTGAACATTTCCTCCAGCATATCGCAATATATCCCCTCGTGCGTTTCAATGTCCTTCGTCCTGCTCTCGAATGTCTTTTTGCTGAACGTCTTGCGGTAGAAACGCATATTGTATAGGTCTGCCCCTCCGTCATAGATGATGTCAAGGCGGTTGGCACTGGTTTTGTTCCTCGCAAGGCTCATGCGCAAGCCGTTGCCCATGTCTGTGAAGTCTTTGCTTCCCGTCATGGCGGCAAAGCGTCTGCCGCCAATCTGCTCTAAAATTGTCTTTGCTATCATATCCGTTGTCTTTTAGGTTTATGGTTCGGGCGGTGCGGACACCGCCCCAATGTTCAAAATTCTGTTTTCTCGGTTATGGGTGTGCATTTTTCCAGCCACTCTTTCAGACATTCCATGTTATACTCGCTCGTGATGACTGCCGTATGGCTGTCAATGGCAGTGAAACGGCTGCTTTCATAGCTGTCTATCCACCCCTTTAGGGTATCAACTCCCCACGCTTCGGCATCGTCAAAGATGCCGTCCAATGCCGTAATGGGTTCGCTGAATTTGACTATCAGCGTTTGGTAGCCTGCTTCGTTCATCGCTTCTCCTCCTTCCTTTCCTTTGCCGTTAGCCACTTGTCCCGTGCGGCTCGACATTCGTCTAATGTGGGTTTGACACAAGAGAAAAGTTCCCCGTCCGTGTGGCGGTAGTCGTATTGCACAAGGGTGCGTTTGCGTCTGCCGATACCCGTTTGGAATTTCTCGTAGTTCTCCGTTCCTGCCGATTGGCAGGTGCTTACTCCGTTAATTGTCATTTTTGTTGCCATAGTCGTTGTTATTTAGATGATTAGAAATGTACAGACAGCACTCTGTGTTGCATCACCATTTCGGGGTCGCTCGTGTAGCGTTGGTGCAGGTAGAAATGATGAGAGCCGAAGCCGTAAAGGAAGAACTTGTCAAGTTCGTGTTTCTCGGCAAAGTCCTTGACGCTCGCCCTTAATTGCTCCTCACTCTGACAAAGAGTGAGGAGGTTCATAAATTCAAGGAACATCGTGGGGATTTTATCATCCCATAGGAAAACCATGCTTTCAAATCTTACTTCCATAATGTTAGTTGTTAGATGTCGATATTATGCCGCTTTCATCCGCTGGCGGATAAGGTTGGCGTTCTTGTTCACAAGGGCGATGATGCGGTCGTGGTATTCGGAGTTCTCGTTGCATACGCCACGACACTGCACCACCTCAAAAGTTTTTAGTGACACCTCTATCGTTTCAATTCGTTTTCCGTCAATGGTGGCGGATAGGATAAGGGAGTCTTTTCGTTTGTGGTAACCGCCCACACAATGGTGCATCGTCCTTCCTTCCTCTGCCATTTCTTCCACGCTCTCTATGACTTTGACGCAAATAAGGCTGTCGGTAAAGGCAAGTCCGAAGAATATGCCCTTAGCTTTCAGATATTGTTTCTCGTCCTCAATCGCTTTCCTGCGTTGCTGTTCAGTCCGCTCATGTTTCCTTTGCAGGTTGCGCTTTGCCACCAACTTGTCGTGTTCAACTTTGAGGTCGGCAGGGCAAACGTATTTCGGGCTGTTTGTGTCCTTGCCGAAATGACGCAGGAGGTCTATGGTGTCACGCCACATTGAGCCGTCCTCAATAGTATAGCCGTTGCGGATACATATCTTGATTGAAGCCCAATACTCTTCAATATTGAAAGAGTGGTACAGATAGTAGCGCAACATGGGATATTGCCCTGCCTTCAACAGCGTTTCCGCACGGCTGTCCGACAATAATGCCGGTATTAGTTTGGTGGGTACAATGTCGTGGAAATTGCCGTTAAAGCCGTTTCTGCGGAGCGTCGGCAACACCTTATATCTTGGATATATCGGGGAATATGAGATATGGCGGTACGCTTCATTGTCATTGCGGATAGCAAAAGGAGAAGCGAATGAGAACGTGTCGATGTAGCATCCCAATGTGCGTGGAATGGCAACAACAGCCTTACGCCCTTGTTCATTCCACCAATACTGCCCGATTTCAAGGGCATAGGACTTGGCATTAACCCCTTTCTCCATACCCACGACAAGCAAGAACATTCGTAGCACTTGGTATTCTCCGCTTGTGGTAAGGGTTGTGAAATACTGCTTTTGTCTTACCTTGCGCTGATAGGTGAGGCAGACTTTCAAACTTGCTCCACATTCGGGACACGTACAATGCTCGGTCTGCTCCGTCATTACCCAACTATGACCGCAATCCATACAAGTGGTACGACCTTTCGGCAAGCGGTGTGCATAATGCTCCACGCAATTACGGAATGCCCAATTTATCTGTATCGGGGTTATCGGGCGTAGTTTCTTGCTTTGGGCAAGAACTGCTTTTTCAAATTTGTTTCTCGGTTTCATAAGCCAAAATCAAATAATGAGGGTTGAACTTGGGTTTCTGTTTTCGCCTTTGTCGGCTTGGTGCGGTTCTGCAACTTGCGGAGTTCCTCATCTTGGTATCTGCGGACTGCCTGCTGACGTGCTTCTGCTTTTTCCTCTGCCGTGAGTTCCACAATGTGGTTCACCGCCACTTGGCATTGGATAGGCTTGCCCACCTCAATCTCGTTCTCGTCATAGTAGTGTACTGCTTGTCCGTATATCTCTCCGTCCGTGAAGCCGTTACAACCGCTTTTCTGCACATAGTTCAGAATGTAGGTTACGCAATCGTCAATGTTCTTGGCTGGATTGCGGTAGTTCTTCGCAAAGAGCGTGTCTTCCTCCGCACGTTGTTCCAAATACATCTGTATCGTTCTCTTGAAATGGTCTGTTCCTTTCATATCGCTGTCGTTTTTATGAGTTGTCAAATAGTATGTTTCAAAATCTCCCTCCAATAAATCGGCTCAACCTCGCTCAATAGGAAGTCTATAAAGTCCTTCCGTGCGTTCTTGTTCAGTTCGTGGTAGAGTCCACGGAACACGGACATATTGCCGTTGAGGTATGTTTCCACCATGTACTCGAAGATGTTGCCCACCTCGTAGTATCTGCATTGTTGCTCCACTGTCTTGCTTCTTCTCTTTGCCATGTCGGTAGGGATTAAAGGGTGAATAACCAAAGAATGAAGCCGAAGAACAGGATAACGGAAAGAATAGCCACGATTACCCCTATTGCCACTCGGAACACTCCGTTTATTATCTCTCTGACGATGTACCAAAGGATGCCGGACACCCAAAAGGCGGTGCGCATGATTAGGGTGCATATCGCAAGCCCTATGTATTGCGCCATTTGTCTGAAATTTACCGTTGCTGTCATAGCCGTATCATTTGTTAAGTTCCACGATGCTGTCTATCCTGCCGTATAGGAAACTGCGGAGTGCGGTCTTGTCGGTAGCCTTGTATTCCGCCCAATGTCCATACTGCTTTACAATGTAGGTTCGGAGAATGTCGGAAAAGTCAAACATCCAACCTTGCAAGGGTACTGCGCTCTTGAAATAGGTGTTGCTGTTCACGTTGCGTGTAAGCCAATCCTTTTCCTCTCGGCTCAATTTCTCACCATTGTTCAGTTTGGTGCGAAGTCCGTACACCTTGCTGCCTTGCAGGTTCTCCAAACTTGGTACTTCCCATGCCACGAATTTTGTTGCTATTGCCGTTCTCATATCCGTTTTGTTTTTGATTTTTTGTTTTTTAATGCGGATTCAAGAGCTGAGGGAGTTGAGTTTCAAACTATCTTATCTGCCTCTCGTTTATCCGACATTTTTTTTAATGCGTCTTTCTGTCGCATCGGTCGTTTTCGTTTCGGGTGCTTAAAAAGGTAGGGATTAGGGAATGCAAGGTTTTTCGGGAAAATACTACCCGAAGGGCTGGAGATTTTTCCAGAAAACAGGAGGCTTGACCTTGCTTTCCCGTACAATCCCGGAGTTACCTTTGCACCCAGCACGAAAATGACTGCCTGATGCGGCTCACTGAAAGGCGCGAAAATGGAGGTAAACGGAAGTAGAGGCAGATTAGACAGGAAAACTTCAAAAGAGAAATCCGTGAAAAAGACATCCCCAACAGAAAAGAACATAGCCGGTAGCGTGAAACCGGGCAAACCATCGGCAAGGAAGTATGTTTTTATCTGTTTGGCCAAACGTGTTTGGTCGGATGGATAAAATCATTCTTCCCGGTTTGTCTGCCGTGAGTGACGGCTTGTTCCATTTATGGAATGTGCGGTCATACACGGCTTTCCGCTTCCGGCTCAAAAGGACAACGAAAAAAGAAAAATCGTCAAAACCCCGTAAAAGCACCTCTTTGGCATAAGCACAAAAGAAAGGGGCCTTGTCTCATCAGTCTAAACTATTGTTTAGGCGTGAGGCAAAGCCCTTTTCTCCGCTTATGCGGCAGTCGGCACACGTTCGTTCAAAATCTTTTTGGGCGATGGTGTGCTGACGGATAAAATCGCTTTTACGGAAAAACTTGTGTGAGAAGAAAAAATCAGGAGATTCATTTCTAAATCTCCCGTTTTATTGTTACTTTTGCATACGAAGAGTTCTTTGAAGGTTACGCAACGCACAGAAGAATAATGCAGTAGATAACTAACTAATTCGTAACCTATTACTATTATGAGCGATTACCCAATGCTCATTTCCAATAAATTACACTCTTTTCGTAACTTCACGTAACAAAGATACGGAAACAATCCGCTTTATTCCAGCAGGAACCGGCAAAAAACGATGAAAATATTCCAAACCGCACGCTTTCACGTTCCGGCCGAAAATACCCCGGCGCCGTTTCTTTGTACAGAGTACTACAAATCACGCGCATACCGGACAACAGACGAAACGCCCCGGCCGCGCCTATCCCTCCCGTTTCATCGTCTCGATAAAATCCGTTACCTGTGCCAGGCACTCTTCGGGCGTTTGCAATCCGTCGCAACGGGTTTCCAACGGACACCGGCCGGTATGCGTACGGTTGACGATATGCGGCACGCAAAGCCTGTAACCGGTGCCGACCGCGTTTTTCCCCAGCAAATCGAGGGCCGGCCGGCTGATCACATCCGCAAATACCTCTTCGACGCCGCCCAAAGCCAGCAACGCTGCGGCCGCCTTGCCCACGACCTTATCCGCGACGAAAGCCCCGCGCAGGAGCCCGGGTTCCTCTTTCAGCAGCCGGTACAAGTCTTTCACGCCCCGTTCATAGAATACCCGCATATCGGAACCGTTACGAATCACGCACGAACACCGTTCCGCAAAGAGCCGGTCAATCGCCTGCCTTCGCAACTCCGGAGTTATTCCGTTTGTATCCCTTGCCATACTCCGTTCATTTTAGTTAGAATGCACGCCCCTGCTTCAGATCTTCGACGAATTTGTCGATGCGCTGCATCTCCGCGGGAATGTTGATGCTTTGCGGACAATGGGGATTGCACTGGTTACAGCCGATGCAATGATTGGCCTGCCGCAAGCGCGGCACCGAACGGTCGTAGCCAACCAGAAACGCCCGCCGCGCTTTTCGGTAATTCGCATCCTGCGACGAAGAGGGCATATTACCTTCGTTGATACACTTGTTGAAATGCAGCAGAATGCCCGGAATATCCAATCCGTAAGGGCACGGCATACAATATTTGCAGTCGTTGCAGGGAATGGTCGGATAACGCAGCAACGCCTGCGCCGTCTCTTCCAGAAACTCCTTGTCCGAACCGGTCAGTTCCTCAAGCGGCGAATAGGTACGCAGATTATCCTGCAGATGCTCCATGTAAGTCATACCGCTCAGCACGGTCAGCACGCCGGGAAATGATCCCGCGAAACGGAACGCCCACGAGGCGACGCTCGCTTCCGGACGACGTTGCTTCAGTTTAGCGGCGATATGGTCGTGCACGTTCGACAGCCGGCCGCCCAGCAGCGGCTCCATGATGACGGCCGGAATACCCCGTTTTTCGAGTTCACCGTAAAGATATTCGGCGTCGGTATTCCTATCGTTGACCTCTTTGGCGTGTTTCCAGTCGACGTAATTGAGTTGGATCTGCACGAAATCCCATTTGATCTCATCGTGCCGCGCAAGCAGGTAATCGAAGACCTCGATATCGCCGTGATACGAGAATCCCAAGTTTCGGACACGTCCCGCTTCGCGTTCGGCAACGAGAAAATCGAGCATCCCGTTATCGAGATAACGTCCCTTCAGCGCCTCCATACCGCCCATACCGATGCCGTGAAGCAACAGGTAGTCGAGATAATCGACCTGCAACTCCTTGAACGAATTGCGGTACATCGCCAGCGAAGCTTCCCGGCTCCAAGTCGCAGGAGCAAAGTTAGACAATTTGGTGGCAATCAAATATTTGTCGCGCGGATGACGGCTCAGCGCAATGCCCGTTGCGCGTTCCGAACGCCCTTTACAATAAGCGGGCGACGTATCGAAATAGTTGACGCCGTGCGCGATGGCGTAATCGACCAGCGAATTGACCATCTGCTGGTCGATCTGCTCGTCGCTGCTGTCGGCAACGGTCGGCCAGCGCATACAACCGTACCCCAGCAACGACACGCGGTCGCCCGTAGTCGGATTAGTGCGGTAGGTCATCTTATCGGTCGGAACCTCGCCTTGCGCCGAGCGGTCGCCCGACGCCGGATTGCGCTTCGGACGGCAACCGGACAGCGCAACCGCCGAAACGGCCGCTCCCGCGCCGAGTCTTTTCAGAAATTCGCGCCGGTCTATTTTCTCTTTTTTTATCTTTTTTTCCATGAGTTCGCAATCTTAAATCGTTCTGTGATTTTCGTGTCCTTCGATATAGATCGCACTGAACGGACGCGCCGGGCAAAGGTTTTCGCACGCGCCGCAGCCGATGCACCGCTCTTCGTTCACAACGGGGATTTTCGGAGAATCCGCCGTATCGGGATCGGACGGAACCATCGTAATGGCTCCCGTCGGACAATGGCGAGCGCAGTTGCCGCAATCCACCCCGTCCGTAAGCGGCACGCAGTTCTCTTTCACCCAGACGGCATGGCCGATCTGAATCGACGATTTTTCCGCAAGACCGGTCAGGCGTATCGCATCCGTCGGACAAACCTCGGCGCATTTAGCGCACTCCGGACGACAGTAACCACGCTCATAAGACATTTCGGGCTGCATCAGGGTCGCCAGACGGGCCGAAGGCCGCAATACGCCGTCGGGACATACCGACACGCAGAGCTGGCAGCCGGTACAGTGGGCCGCCATATTCCGGAGACTCCGGGCTCCGGGCGGGACGACGGGCGTCGCCCGATCCGGTATCTTCTTGTCCAAAATAACGGCCAGGCCGCCGTCCACTTTTTTCTCCTGCGCCCGGACGGCTGCCGAAGCGGCCAACAGTCCCAGACCGGTCAAAAAACTGCGGCGGGCTGTATCCGGCTTTCGCGTATCGCCGACCGCTTCGAAAGCGACGGCCGGTTTCGCACCGGTTTTCGCAAACCGGAACCGATAACCGACGGCTCCCTGCCGGCAAGCGTCGATACAATCCATACAATCCACGCACCGGCTGTAATCGATCCGATGCTTCGACGAATCAATGCAGGCCGCTTTGCATTTACGCGCACAAAGACCGCAACCGTTGCATTTTTCCGTATCGATCACCGGACGGAACAGGGAATACCTGGAAAAAAAACCCAGCACCGTACCCACCGGGCAAATCGTATTGCAATAAGTACGACCGTTACGCCACGCCAGCACGATCAGCGTCACGAAAGTAACGGCGGCCACGAGAAAAGTCGGCAGGCTTTTCATCCACACCTCCGTCCGGTAGAAAGCGTAACTGCCGGCTCTTTCGGCCAGATAGGCCAGCAGGTTGTTTCCCCACTGATACGCGGGAGCGAACAGGTTTTGCACGATGCGGCCGTAGGAACTGTACGGAGCGAGCAACGCCACCAGCGAACCGATACCGGCGACCGCTGCGACGACGAACAACGCCAGCGCACCGTACCTCAGCCACGATACGGCCGGCGAATACGAAAAACGGTATTTTTTCTTTTTCCGTTTCCCGCTGATCCACGAAATCGCGTCCTGAAATACCCCCAACGGGCAGATCACCGAACAGTAGACACGCCCCGACAGAAGCGTCAACGCCAGCAGCGCCACGATTACGCCGACATTCAGCGCCAGTACCGCCGGCAAGAATTGAATTTTCGCCAGCCACCCGAACCACGCGTGCAACGTTCCCGTAAAATCGAGAAACAACAATGTGATCAGCGTAAAACAGACGACGGCGAGCGTTACTCTTATTTTTCGCAACATAGGCTTTTATATATTATCGTTCTTTCGTTTCCATCTTTTACTCCCCGCACCACAAAAATACCTAAAAACAGGCCATATCGACCGTACCCGAATTACGGATAATCCTACCCGTATTACAGACGGGAAACACGTGTGCTTAAGAATATTTCCCCGATGTTCGCAAAATTAAAAAAACTTATAACAATTTCACGATCGCTTTTTATTTATAACGATCCGGAACGGAACCGTTCGCGCCCGCTTCGCGGGTTTCGAAAAAGGGTCCGCCTCGGCGAAAGCCGCCGCCGGCCCGCTATGCATCGCCTGTCGCCAAACAGTTCCGGCATCGGGCAGGATTTACATTCCCGCCGCTTCGCAATGCGCCGACACCGTCATTCCCGCGTCCGGGCAAGAGTATCTGAAAACAAAAACATCCGTACAACCGCCTCACGGCCGGCTGTACGGACATCTGCAATTATCTCAAATCGCGGAGAAAGGGGGATTCGAACCCATCCTCACAATTGCCTATTTATTAATGCTTACCGCATTCCAATATTTCAAACAGTAACGATTTGGTAACGATTCTGACTGACGTATTTGTCCAGCATTTTGCGTCACTTTACCTATCTATTAAGCAAAGGTACTATCTTTTATAGAATTATGCAAGAAGTTTGTCGTAATCTGTAAATCCCGATAAATCATTGAACAAAGACACCTAGCCTTCCCCCACCCAACCGATTTAATTAATACACCTCAAACCGACAAAAATTACTACATCGGAACTATAAAAACGCGACATAACGATATTCCACAAAAATCGTATATTTGCCCGTCACATTTAAAACTCAATAAAAATGAAAGAATTATTTGAGAAGATCCAGGCCAAGATGGCTGAATTTTCTACCGATGCGACCCGGCAACTCGAAAATGGTAACAAAGCAGCCGGTACCCGCGCCCGCAAAGCGACCCTTGAACTGACCAAACTGATGAAAGAATTCCGTCAGGCATCTCTGGAAGAGTCAAAAAAATAAAAAGACTCATCACGAAAAACCACCGGCTTCCTATAGTAATTCAAATGGAGCCGGTGGTTTTTTGTTACATTCCTCGTATTACATATTACCTCAAATACTTTTTAAGTCTTTCGCAAAGCTGCATTGTCAAACAAACTACACGGAAATTACAAAATAAGGCAGATAACTAATTGAAGATATTTTTTCATCAATTCTACAATATCAACCAGAAAATATTTGTTTTTTAACAAATCATATATTACCTTAGCAACACTTACATATCCTACTACCTACAATGTATCAAAATATAGAATATAAATAATATTTAATTCATGGAAAAATTCAATTTAGACCGTTTAGCCGCAGAAATGCAGCCTATGGAAAAAGCAGAACAAACTGCAACGATCGGGGGTGATTATTACTATACGCCGACTGGTGAATATTTGGATTATGTCGGCAAGGGTGATAAAATTCGAGTTATCGATGCAGCAACATTTCATTCCGTCGGATGCACTGATGAATCCAACCTAAATCAATTCGCCACTTTATTTTCTCAAGCAGATGGCGGTGCTCAAGCTGCAATAGCATCAAAACTCGCTAATGCCCAAATTTACATGGCAGATCTACCTGGGGATGAAGCTATGTATGACCCTAATTCACGACAGATATACCTAAGTTATTCTGGAAGCGCCGTATCCGGAAGTAACTTTTATGAAATTTGCCTGGTTTTAACACACGAACTTACACATAAACAGTATACCAATTCTGATATGACTACTAATCAACAAGAATATATGGCATATTTAGCTCAGAAAAACGATCCATATTTCTCTCACTGCTCAGCACACTTCCAATATACAATTGAACAAAGATTGAAATATTACAAGGAATTAGTAGAAAAAGACTCCCCCGGATTTTACATACCATCCTCTTATTGAATCATTTCTAATTATGAAACATTGTTCGATCATTGGCATAATATTATTAAATTGGATTTGTTGCGCTTCTTGTTCATCTGACAAGGAAAATGTTCCGTGTTCTTTTACCAGTAATACCAACGATATCCTTTACTCAGGGAATACCTCTTATCAACTAAGCCGTTCCCCATTGGATTGCATTCGTGGATTCAAGTCTTTTCATTCTGATACGATCACTTCAAAAAATATTGTCCAGAATTGTACTGCTATATGGAGTTTGGTTTATGATTCACTGCAGCTATGCATGTTAGAGCATTCTGATTCAATAAAAAACAACGAAAGTCGAGAGTGGTCTCTTGAACTATATGATGATTTGCAAAAATTCCTGAATTTATCATTTATAACGGACGAACGAATCCAATTCTTATCTCCTGAAATTTCATCGTCTAAAGTTATGACAGCGACATGGGTAACGGGCGTATTTTATATTCAACAACTTTTCCTAAAGGATAATAATGCAATGGCTCCGTTTTACGAATTGACTTTCAGACAGGGACGGATTATATCAATGAGACGTTTATACCCTTGTCAATAAGGTGACAAATCACAATTCGCTATTTTATGAAATCTGTTATTACGGTTATTTGTTTTTTAACGACATTGGTTGGATGCCGTTCCAAGTCTCATATTCCGGGACGCTTTGCGACAAGTACTAGCGATTATCTTTATATCGACAATACACCTTATTTAATGTCTTATAGCCCGTTACAAGAATTTAAAGAATATAAATCCATATATTATACGCTCCCAAATGCCAAATACATGCAATTCCTATATAAGGGAACAATAGGGTTTGAGAGAAAATCATATGCAGCAATATGGTCTGTTCAACATGATTCTCTTTATCTTTCCGGAATCCTGTATGCAGCCAATGACCCATTCAGCCTAGTTGAAATTCCTCTGCCGTATTATCGGGTTATGGAGCGATTTCTCAATAAAACTTTCAAGAAAGAAAGTCTACAGCAACGTGATTCTGTATTTCAACTGCGCGATTTATGTACAGCAGATTGGTTTAGCGGGACATTATATGCAAAGCCGGTTAGAGATGCTGAAAAACAAGAGTTTATATCTTGGGTTAATGAACCTTTTTTAAAATTGACCTTTAAGCATGGTAAACTTTTGCATCAGGAATCTATAAATGTTACACCCAAACTTACAAAAGAGGCACAAAAAAGAGGATTTGAGCGTTTTGAAGATTCAATAACTAAGATTATTAAAAGAAATCAGCAACCTCGTGTGAGAGATTCTATTGATTCCGTACTCAGACTTCCTGCTCCGATTTATATTCTGCCTTAGAAAATTTCAGGGAGATAGAAACAAACATTCATCCCATTTTGGTTCGATATCGGATACCGCTGAAAGTAAGGACAGCCCTATCCCTGATAGTCCATTAAGTAATCCATCATGTTGACACCATATACCTTTTGAAGCAGTCTGCCAAATTTTTTCGTCACCTCGAATTTCTGATTTTTGTAATAGTTTACTATAACATAGACAAGCTACATTCTTGAATTTTATATCTTTAGAAAATTGATATATATGATTAAAATGATGAGCAACAGACAATAATCCGCATTCAAGACCTGAATCCATTTTAAGATCGTCGATGTATTCGATAGCCTCCAATGATTTGTTATTCAATATTTCTATGGCTAAGTTCGAATACTGAGGGCTCATCAGTAGTATATACCATGAATATAGATTATCAAAGAAAAGATTTTCAGAATATTGAGAGAGTCTCTTGATCAACGATTTACTTAAATACGCGGACAATGTGCCTGCAATAGGATTGTCCGGGTATTTCTGTTTGATCATCTCTACAATCACACGGGTTTTTGCAATCAAATCAGGGTGCATCGTTTCGATCAAATTCGTTTGCGAATAACAAAATCGATCTGTCAATTCTATCAATAGGCGATTTAAGTATTCTTTCGATAAGCGACTATTACGACCTACACCATATAGACTGATTTGGAGTGCCTGTAAAAGATGTGGCATATTAGGTTCTTGAACGTACTCAATCATTTGATGGTAAACAACAGGATCATTTATCCCTAACATATTTTCAATACGTCCTTCAATTATTGCATTCTGATGTAAATGGTTTATACACCATTCAGTCCCACTAATTCCACTATCAAAAGATAATCCTGTTAATTGATAATCACAATTTATCAACCCTGAATTAATTCTTTTAATAATACTGGTTAACATATCAGCAGCCCTTTTATAAACTGCTTCGTCTCCTCTCCATTTCCAAAAATAAAATAAAAACAATAGAACTCCGACATTACCATACATCAAGCCTCCTGTGTCCAGATTATGTTGCCGTCGGCACAGAATTTCTGTTATTTGTATAAGTTTGTTAGACGCATCTTGTAATTGGCGTCCCGTCAAAATAGATTCCCACTTCATTTTTTTTGTCTTTAATTTACATCAATTTCGTACATGATCTCTTTCCAATCATTTATACCAATTATTTTTTTTGCGAACTCACACTGCTCGTCTTCTTCAGCAGTACCCAATGCGCGATAGACAAACCACGCCATCTTTTTTCCATATGGATCTTGTAAAAAATCCGCATATTTCCTTAGTCCGGTTTTCAGTCCTCCCTCTGTCCTGTCATCAATCCACCTATGTGCAATATATGCGTCAATTCCCCTGCAGGCACACACTTTTTTCCATACGTATGCAAGACTGGCCGCCTGCTCCTGTTGGGATTTTTCAGAATAATCCATAGAATTGGGATTCTGCTCCGACAATAATAAAGTTCTTTTTGTAATTCCTTGATATAATACTTTGGGGTGTTGAATCCATGCGTCAAGAATCTCAAGATTTTTAAACGTAATCAAATTCGTATCAATCTTCATAGTTGCATTTTTATCTAACCATGACTTTGGATTAACTAATGATTCAGGATATGGGTGAAAGGCTATTCCCCAAAAAAAGTCGCCTTCCGCTTTAGTGTAATCAATTAATAATTTTAATAAATGAGCAGATGGATGACAATTAGGTTCTTCAAAATGATCGTACCAATAATGGCTTAGAGATATCAACACTTCCGTGTTCGAGTTGTATTTGTATGTTGTATAGTATATCAAACGCATAGATCTAATATAAGTATCCATATATTGCATCATATCAACATCTCCCATATTGGTCCACACACCTCCCGCATCCACTTCATTATGTACAATCCACCGATGTATATGCCCATACTTACAGTCGGACCTACTATATCTGGATGCAAGAAACTCAATCGCAGCGCAATACAAACTTGCAGATTCCAGATTTGTCAAATTAGGCATGCTATACTCCCCTATCTGATCATAATTGGGATGTTCTAATAAGTGCCCGATCCTTTTGTCCACGCTCTTTCTTTCTGGATATAGTAAAATAATAGCAGATACATTGATCTTTTTTTGTGCAAGGCTTAATAAAGTCGCATCATACTCTTTTATTAGGCTTTCATCAAAATAATAAGTTTTTCCGGCATATTTGAACTCAATATTGTTTTTGCATGGAGTTGAACGGAGGAAATTATTAATCCTAAAATTGACCGTAACATAGGATATCCCCAAATCATCAATATCTGACACACAAGGATTTAAAACATAATCACCTAACCCCTTTTTGTTCTTAGGAGTTTCGGTCGGAATGCAATTTTTCGTCGTTAGCGAAGAGCAGAACTGGGAATAAGAACACATTGCCAAGCCATTGGATGTTTTTATTGTTACGACCCATCGGGAATATAATCTATCATAAATAATCCCATCAGTTATAACATATCGTTCGACAGAAATACAAAAATGGTTATTCTGCGGTGTAATTACTGAGTGAATACGTATTGACTCAGGGCTAATCTCTTTATAAATCGGAATCTCTCCGATATACAAAACGTCTTCCACTTGACAAATCTTACCTGTAATTCTGATCTTCTCATCTGAAACAAAAACTTCGTCTATTTTGCAGGAGTACTCAGATTCATATAAATATTTATATAGATCAAATTTATCAATCTGAGATTGATAATCTTTCCTTGCTTGTACTTTATTAGCTTTATTTTCCGGCCAATAACTTCTTAATGTGAATTTTCGGAATCTAATCCGGATAGCAGGAGACGTTGGGAATGGGGCGATATGCAACCGAAGAGTCATTAAATCATCACGCAATATGCACTGACTTAGCAATTCTTTATGCGAAGAAATATCAATCGTACATTTCTTCCATGTATCAGTGGCATCAATACCCCTTATTTTTAACATATTAAACCGTATAGATAATCCAAAATAACTTATTGGCATATCACATTTATACTCAAATTGTACAATGTTGATATCAGGAGATAAAAAACGCCGGCGCTTTATCCATAAAGGTAATGTTGTAAAATGGTTAATGATAGTCTTATATGATTTATCCAACGGATTGCATTTTACCTTTTGCGAGGTATTTTTCGTATCAAGAATCAATCTGTATTTTACGTTATCATGTTTACCCATAATCCTAAGTATTAAAATAATGTCGTTCTTTACGTCGCATATGTATTAAACCGTTTATTGCATCGATTTTGCGTATAAAAATTCCTTTTAAATCTCGATAAAATGTATAACAGCTTCGTGAATAATATTGCCGATATTCACCTCTCAGAAACATATTGGCAATTAAAAAGAGACTATTATATGACCTTATTGCCCAAAATCTTTTGTAAACAAATCTGAGTCTTTCCAAGTCTTCCTCAAGATATCTGTCGATTAAGCGTTCGTGCCACATCAAAAGGCTATCCGCTAATTCCCACCTCTTGACAGAGCGCTTGAATAATGAACCTAAACCAATAGATTGTTTACCATGAATTCGGTATTTTATCAGGGTTTGGTCTATATAAGCGATTTTATTTCGTATTGCAGCACACACAGACATCATCCCATCGTGTATGGCCAGATTATCGATATCAGGAAATGGAATACAATATGGTATAAATGATGCTCTAACCGCAGTTGTTGCACCTGTCACTTTCCCGGATGTCGACACAACATCCAGACAATACCCCTGATCAAATAATTTTTTATTACGTTTAGTCATGCCTACGACATCAAATAAGGTTTTATGAAAACTATTTACCCCTACATGATTGACCAAAATAGCATTTGTAAAAACATAATCAATATCCGGATGTTCATTGAAAAACATACAGATTTTTTCAACTTTGTCTGGGAACCAAATATCATCTTGGTCTGACAAAAAAATAATATCCCCCGAACACAAACATATGGCTTTTTCAAAGTTTTTAGTAAATCCTATATTCCTACCATTCTTTATAAATTTAATTGGAATGCGACTGGTTTTTATAAACTGCTCTACTAACAGACAGGTGCTATCCGTAGAACCATCGTCACAAATCACGATTTCATCCACAGGCATTGTTTGGTTGATGATCGATTCTAATTGCTCGATCAAATAACTTTCGCCATTGTATGTGCACATTGCTACCGAAATAGACATATACAAATTTGTTTAAGAGTTATTAGGACAATCAACTGAAAACTATCCATTAAATCAAACACAAGCATATTGATACAAAATAAAGAGTCTGGATTTCGATACCGCTTCTTTCCCCCCTGATAAAAACACAAAAATATTCGATCAATCACTGGCTCATTTGCTCCATGACTTTCCGGAAGCCAACAGTTTATTGCTGAAGCACGGCATACACAGAGTGGTAAATATTTTGGAAAGTAAAGCCCCATGATAAAATTCCTCATTAATAAGTTATTGGTTCTCCGGCATAAAATCCGAGTATTTTCCGGTTGAAGATAAATTCGTACTTGGCCTGCAACATATTCGATTCCGCTTTTTCGAGCCGCATTTTTGCATCGTTGTAATCGTACATGTTGCTACGCCCGGCAGCTACCCGGTTCTCCTCGTAATTGAATACTTCGGTAGCCGAAAGTACCGATTGTGCGGCCGCTGTGTATTTTTTAAACGAGGTGCGTACATTGTAGTATGCCGTTTCGATCTCTTTGCGCAATGCAAGACGGGCTTCACTGACGGCAATTTGCTGGGCTTCTATTGCGATCCGTGCCGAGCTGATTTGATTGCGCGTGGCCATGCGGTTGAATATTGGAATATTAACGCTCAACCCAATAAATTCATTCCCATTGTTACGAAGTTGGTTAAAGAACGCCACGTTATTGTAACCGGAAACAAACGAATAGAAATAACTATTGCTATATTCTCCGCTCAACACGACCTGTGGATATCGGACTGCTTTAGCTATTTGTAATGCCCGAGCACTACTTTCTAACCGTAATTCTTCGGCTCGGATCATCGGACGTATGGATACGGCGGTTTCGAATATAGCTGCGGGCTGTTCGATCCTGTCGAGAGCATCCGGACTGATCGAATCGGTTGCCGGTGGTTCAATATCGAAATCCTCAGCACTCTCCCGACTCAGCGCCTGACTCAATGCAAGCAGCGCAAGAGTCAAGTTATTCTCTGCTTGCGCCTGGTTCAACTCATCGTTCGAAAGTTGCGCACGACTTTCGAGCAGTGCCGCCTCCACACTACGTCCCCCCTGCAACATCAATTCGTTACGCTCCACTAGTCTACGGCTCAATTCAGTCTGCCGTTCAGCCACGCCGACAAGCTCCTTGCAGAAAAGCGCTTGAAGAAATAACGATGTAATCTGAAGCGACAAATCCTCACGGGCCCGTTCCAAATCTTGCAATGATGCTTCTAGGTCGAGGCGTCTCGCTGAAATATCATGCTTGATTCTCAAACCGGCAAATACCGTCAGGCTGGCCGTTACCCCCATTGATGTCGACATTTGGGTATTGTCTTTGTATGTTCCATCGCGCGATGGACCGCGACCGAAATAGATATTTTGTCCGAAACTGGCATTCAGATCAGGTAGGCGGTTGTTACGGGCCGTATTAAGACGAACATTATATTCTTTACTCGTAACCAGTGCCCTGCGCACCTGTGCATTATGTTGCAAAGCATAACTGACACAACGTTCAAGCGACCACCGTTCCTGTGCATAGAGTGCTCCCCCTACGAAAAGTGAAAGTAACAACAAAATCGTTTTTTGCATATTCCGGTTAGCTTATCGATAATTCAACATTGCATCTGAGACGATACGAGCGCATGGTAGTACCCCTTTTTCTCCATCAGCGTTTCATGGTTACCTATTTCAACGATCACACCTTTATCAAGCACAACAATCTGATCGGCATTACGGATTGTACTCAACCGATGAGCTACGACGATCACCGTACGATCTTTGAATGCCGCACTCAACGCATCGGTGATCTTCTTCTCGTTTATCACATCGAGCGAGTTAGTTGCCTCATCCAAAAACAGAAATTCTGGATTACGATATAGCGCTCGGGCAATCAGTAAACGCTGTTTCTGGCCACCGCTCAGTCCTCGTCCCGTCTCTCCGATCTTTGTTTCAAACCCCTTAGGCATTGAGTTGATTTCGTCCTCGATTTGCGCAATGCGGCAAACTTCACGCAGGCAATCGTAGTCTATATGTTCATCATCGAGCACGATGTTATTCAAGACCGTATCCGAAAACATTTTCCCGTCCTGCATTACCACTCCGCACATGTTTCGCCATTTACGCAAGTTAATTGCCTGTACGTTCATGCTCCCCATCTTGATCTCCCCATGAGTTGGCTTATACAACCGTATAAGCAATTTAAGTAACGTCGATTTACCGCTACCGCTACCCCCGACGATAGCCGTCACTTTACCTTGAGGAATAATCAGGAAAACATTCCTTAATACGACCGGAGCGTTGGATGAATATTGAAAGAACACATTCTCCAGCGTTATGGTTTTGCCCTCTGGAATAATCATCGAATTACCTACCGTCAGTAGATCCTCTTCGTCATCCAGTTGCCGGATCTCGTTCATACGCAAAAAACTAATCTTTGCATATTGGGCCGAGATAATAAAGTTGATAAACTGTACGAGCGGTCCGTTGAGCATCCCGATAATGAACTGCGTCGAGATCATCACCCCAAAAGTGATATCGCCCCGGATCACCGCCATCGCGCAATAAAACACGATGCCCATATTCTTTATATTTTCGATAAATTGAGCCCCCAGGTTTTGCATATTCGTTACCGACAGTACGCGCTTGTTCACTCGGTATAAACCGGCTTGAATCGCCTCCCATTTCCATCGCCGATGCTTCTCGTAGTTGTAAATTTTAATATCCTCGATGGCCTCAACGGTTTCTACCCAATAGCTCTGATTTCGCGAAACCAGCTCGAAGTACTCCCAGTCCAGCTTTTTGCGGATATTCAAAAACAGCAATACCCAGATCACGTACAAAGCTGACCCCGCAATAAAAATGTAAAAGATAACGGCGTTATAGACCAGCAGAATAATGGAGAATAATATAAATGTCAGCGTTGAGAAAATCAGCGCCAACGAGTTGTTCATGATGAAACTACGGATGCGTTCGTGATCTTGTGCCCGTTGTAGAATATCGCCCAGCAACTTATTCTCAAAAAAAGTTACAGGCAACTTCATCAACTTGATCAGGTAGTCTGAGATCAGTGCAATATTGACGCGCGAGGTGATATGCATCAGTATCCAGTCCCGCGCTACATTGAAGATCGTAACACTCAAAAGAATGGCAATATTGCCAATCAGCACCATGTTAATGAAATTGATATCCGATGTCTTAATCCCTACATCAATAACCGCTTTCGAAATAAACGGCAATAGTCCAGAGAGCAGGGTGACGATCAACATGATGGCAAACACCAGCATAAAATTCTTATTATACGGGACAAAGTATTTGAGAATACGCAGGAAGCTGTTCTTCCGTACTTCTTTCTCTGCCTCGGAATCTTTGAACTCGGCTGTCGGCTCTACAGCCAGCAATTTACCTCGCTTCTCACCCTTCGGATACCACCCCTTACGAAACTGCTCGTGGGTATATTTCACCCGACCTTTAGCCGGGTCGGAGACCCAGATATACTTTTGGTTTGCCCGGTAGACAACTATAAAATGGTTATCGTTCCAGAATACGATCGCTGGAAAAGGAACCTTGTTTACTATATCGTCGATTGTGCATTTGATTGCCAGTGTCCTCAGACCGATATTCTCTGCGCCAGTACTCAGGTCAAGCATCGACACTCCCTCTCTGCGAATACCGCACTGATCGCGCAAATACTGCAACGAATAATATTTACCGAAATATTTTGCAATAATCTTCAGCGAAGCTGGCCCGCAGTCTTGCGAGTCCATCTGATATTCAACCGGAAAGAGTTTAAACATAAAGTTGGGTGAATAGGTTGGACAATCAATTTCTGGATGTGACGGATCGGCAGGATATATTATTTCTCCGCTTTGGCTTTCAGATTATCGAACAATCTCTCGATCAGTCGCTTTCGTTTAGTGATAATCTCTACCTGGCCCTGCGTTTCGAAATCGAGAGGAAGACGGCGACCAAAATTCGTCGTCATGCCATCCGGAAACGATACGGTAACCAAATAAGTAGGGGTGATTCCATTCTCAGTATTGATATTGTTTGTGATCCGTGAAATGGAACTTACCTTACCACGCAAATAACCGTACTCGTCATAAGGATATTTCAGCAATTTCACGTTGGCCTGCTGCCCCACCTCGACCTTTCCCGCTCCCTGAGCCGGAATCTTTATCTCACCGAAGAAATCGCCTTTATCCGGAATAACCGTAAAAAGCTCCTGTCCGGAACTGACAAAACTGTTCTCCCTCCAAAAGCCGAGGTATTCCAATTCTCCGTCGATCGGTGCATACTGTAGATATCGCTCTTTCCATACATTGACAGCGTTCTCCAACGCATTGCGAGCCGTATTCACCTCGGCGAATGTCTTAGCACGGGTTTCATTTTCTTCGAGTGTGATACGCTGGATTTCCAAGCGATTCTGGGCAATCTCCGATTGTTTGGCCAACCGGTTATTCTGCAACGTTAATACCGCCTCTTCCAGAGCAAGACAGTTATTACGTTGTTGTTGATACTCCGCCACAGACAAGGCGTTTTGTATTACGAGTAGGCTATCCCGATCTAATTGTGCGTATGCGCTGTCCACAGCCTGTTTCTTCAGCTCGATTTCCCGGACCATGTTCACCACGATCTGCTCATCAAGGGCGATCTTGCCCGTGAGATTCCTACGCATCGTTTCATAAATATCCGACTGAATCAGAAGCTTGTATTGGGCATACGCAACCATAAAAGAGTTGTAGGCCGTACCCACGTCACCGAGGATCAGATCTCCGGGCAACGAGTCCATACCGGTATTCTCAAAACCTGTTGAACGTAGTGTCGAGTCCAGGTACAGGATATCCCGATAGTCGGCCCCGCTCTCGATATAAGCGATTACATCTCCTTTACACAAATAATCTCCACTTTCACGAAGCAAGTACATTTTGCCGCTCGTATTAGCCACAAGACGTACCGGAGCCGCATGGGCTGTCACTGAGATCTGACCATCTACCGTATCGGGGTATTTGATGATAAAACCCAACGCGATGATCCCTAAAATCAACAATGCCGTAAGCAACGAAATGCGCTCCGTCCACCGTGTAGGTATCCGATCAATGATATCCTGAACTTCTTCGCTTTTATCAGCTTCCTGATTATCGTCTATTGATATAGATTGACCGTCATTGGCAACAGGAGAAATATCGGCTTCTTCATCTTTTTCTGTCATATACCTTACTCAGGTTATCGATTTTTAACAATCTATCCCATTTTCTTCTAAAGCGTTTCTTTTATATACAATTTCCATCTCTGAATAATACTCCTCTCCGGATAAAAGAAAATGTCTGCCATATTCTTCTGCCGCAAGAATAAAGTCACCTCGCAACATACGATTTGCCGACTATAATTGCCGGAGTTCAGATAAAATTATCCAGGCATTCAACATCAACTCGCCGAACAAAATCATCTGAATAGAAATCCTATGAATATTAACAGGCGTATTTTTCATCACTATATAATCTAAGTAGCGTTAAAAACGCTATAACGGAGTATTGTCGTAAATTTATAATAATTTCAGCAACAAAACAATAACTACTTAACACTTTTTAACTTACGAGTGTTAAATATTAAATGACCATTAATTACACCAGATTAATAATAAAAATGTGATTGCAAGGGGATTATTGCATCAAAAACGACCGATTGAATCACAAAAAGCTCTGAATAAAATACTATTAAGAATCCGTTCAAAGAAATTTTTCCCTACTTTTACATCGTCGACAGTACTCGACCCAACCATATTGAAAAGCGTTCAAATTTGTTTTGCTTATACGAAATCTGGTAAATTTCATCCCTCCCGCAAAGCAAACGATAAACGCCTGCGCAACTGCGTGGGCATTACTCGTTGGTGGGAATAGGCTTACCAGAGCCTCGTATAAGCAGATGGGTTCTGTCCCACGCTTTTTTTGATACTGACCGCATACGGGACAATCGGTCGATAAAGTGTGTATAATAATGGAATCGGAAAAAACATTTCTCGAAGAATTAATATCTATTCCTGCAGATTGTATAAAAGCCACCGTCCGAGGGGTCGATATGCAACTGATCACCTCCCGTGAAAAATCCCGACTGCTGGCACAAGACTCCAACGATGAAATTTATCACGAATGCGTATTAAAAAACGGCACTTTTATATTCGTGGTAAATGATCGCCGCCAGTTACAGGTTTTGTTTAAAGTCGTTAATTAGCAAAGGCTCTTCTCCCCTTCCAACGGTATTGACCGGATAAAGAAAAAGGGATAAGACTTGACGTTTTATCCCTCTATTCCCTGTTTTACATCGGTATTTTTAGTTCTTCTGCGACACCGGCACCGCCTTGCGCACATCATTCACAAAATCCTCGCATGCTTTAAATGTCGGAAAACTGTGCGCCGGAATTATCAGGGTCGTATTGCGCAGGATATCCCGGCCCGTTTTCGCCGCCCGTTGCTTGACCACAAAGCTACCGAATCCCCGCAGATAAACGTTCTTTCCTGCCGTCATTGCGTCCTTAATAGTGTCCATCAACGCCTCTACCACAACGGCCACCTCTGTTTTAGAGATACCCTTCTCCCGGGCAATCTTCTCTACAATTTCTGCTTTAACCATGTCCCTAAAAATTTAGTAGTTTAAGAATTGCGCTAAAAATAGCGATAATCTTATTCACGGCATAAGATTTTCCCCCTTATTTTCCAGCAGCTTACATCGTCCCATAAGTCTGCTTCCAAGTAACACCCGGAACCTGAGCACAAAAAGGATTCGAAACTGTATATGGAAAAATTTCATGGGCGTCAGGTCAGCCACGGGTTTTTGTAGGGGTCGTAATCGTTTTGAAATGTCGCCAGTTGCCAGTCTGTCACCGGCTTGTTATCCTCGGCCACCTTGCGCGGTATCTGCGGATTCAGCCGCAGCTTGGACGCATCATACAGCCATTTCATCGAATCTTCGTGATCCCGCTCCCGCACTACGCTTACATTGTTCGGAGCTATCAGCTTGGTCAGCTCGTACAGCGCCAGGCGCACCATGTGCTTTTTCAGGTTGTAATTACGAGGATCGCCCGGGGTCAGGTTGCGGCCTATCTCCGGCACATCGGCATTCACGTCTGTCTCCGGCACGAACACAGCCCCCTGATACACCACATAGTCGTGCCCGTCCATCAGGTAGTCGTTGTATGCGGGGTCGTAATCTGCGATAGCGCCCCATGCATCGGACACGGCCGGCGTCAGGTTGTTGTCATAACCCTTCTGAGATACCAGCGTATAGAATGTATCTTCAAAGGACACCACATCCCACAGCGCATATCCCACCGGTTGCCACGGCTCGCTCTCTACCTCTTTCCAACCCGCTACCATCGGGATACGCACTTCTCCGAACTTCCACCCGTTCTCGGCCAAACAACAGTACGGGGTACCATTGTATTCTACTACATCCCCCTTATAGTACGTGCCGAACTGCGAATACCGCGTATACACAGGCGATTCCGGCGACATTTCGATATACTCCTCCCAATAATCCACCGCCGCCGGCGCCTTGTACCCGCTTATCGCCCGGATCACTTCGCATATCTTCCCTTCATAGTAGATATGCGCCCCTACCGGATAGCTCACCCGCCGGTCGTAGTCCGCTATGTATTTGCCTTTGGCCAGCTCGCGTTCCACCTCGTAGTTCTCGGACAGGTATTCCACGATGCTCATCTCTGCACTCTCCTCCGCCTGGATGAACCGCTCGGCATGCCCCCGGGTCATCTGCGAAAGGGCCTCCTGGGTGATGATCCCCAGATAGTCCGCGTCGTTCAAAAATCGTCTGTACATATCGTTTAATAGCTAAAACCTTCCTGTATCACCGCCGTGGTCAGCACCGACCCCATCCCGTCCCCGCTACGGTACCGCTGCCAGCTCTCCCGTAGGTAATAGCACAGCAGGTAATCCAGACAGTCCGACAAGTGACCGTATTTCTCGTATTTCACACCCGTCTTGGGGTCGGTAGTCTTTTGCTTGCTCTTGGTGCCGTCCTCGTTGCGCAGTTGGTACAGCAGGTCTTCCGTCAGTTTACGGCAGCGTATGTCGATCAGCAATTCCCACCCGTTGTACCCGCAGAACACCTCGTTGACGAACTCGCACCGGGCCGCTTGCGGGGGTTGCTTGCGCAGCAGTTTGATCCGTGGACGTAGGACGCCCTGCCCCAGCGTGTCGGCGATCAGCGTATAGTTGTTCACCCCCTGCTCGCTCGCGGTGGAACGTTGCAGCCCCGCCGGATCGCCCGTCACATCCACACCTCCGGCCTGCTTATCGCGGTATAATTTCGCTTTCAGCTTCCGGGCCAGAGCCGGGGTATTGTTTTCCTTGTCTTCCGGTTTGCCCAGCACCTCTTCCAGGATATAGACTTTTTTGTTCTCGTAGTCCATCTGGGCCAGTAGTACCGACATCTGCGGAGCCACGTTAAAATCCCACACGGTGATAAGCGGGCGCATCGGGTCGTACACCCGCTCCCGCAGGCCCGTTTCCAAATGCCGGCTCCCGTCAAATTTGGCGTACACCGCCATATCGTTGGCCTCGATAAAATCCCAGTTACCGTACAGCAGACGCTCTTTGGTCGCCTGGTCGCGTATCTTGTTCAGCGCCGCTTCATAGGTCTGGCGGAACGGAAGATTCGGGTTGTCGAACACCGAAAAAGGCACGTATGCCTCCCCTTCGCGGAGCACGACCGGGTCGCCGTTACCGTCCTGTACGAAACGCCCCCGCACCCAGTTTACCGTCGGGTTGGTGGTCAGTAGCATCCGCGGTATTTTGAACGTCTCGTGCGTGCGCCAGCGCAGGCGGGAAAACAACACCTCGATCGCCCGCTCGGTGATCTCCGATACCTCATCCACCATCGCGATCGTGTACTCCGCCGACCCGAAACGCTCGAAATTCGGATCGGACGGGATATCGGCCATCTCCTTCATTATGATGATCGAATCGTTCCAGAATAACAGCGTCCCGTCCAGGTTGTTGATCTTATAGTTCACATCCTCTTTCAGACCCCAGTCTTTCAGTATCGTCTTGATCGTGTTCCACGTACTCTCTTTCAGACTTTTCAGCGTCTTACGCGCCACCACCGCCCGGATATTCTCATAGCGGATGCAACTGCTTATCAACCATACGCTCCCTATATAGCTCTTGCCGCCGCCGGCGGCCCCCCTCCCAATATCAACTGCGGCAGGTTCCGGTTGCCGCACTTCATGCACTGCGGCTTATATTGAGGGTTACCCTGTGCGTCGTGCCCTACCGGCACCAACTCGATATGACCTCCGCATTCGGGGCAGTAGTCCGGTTGCAGCAGCTTCCACAGATCGTACTGGCGGGGCGATGGCTGGAAATCTATCCGCAGGTTCAAGGGGGCTATCAGCTTGTTAGCACCCATTACGCGATCCGGATCGTGATACGCTCCGCTTTGCCCAGCAGTTTATTCAAATCATCAGACGTGGCGCGTGATTCCACCACCCTGCCCCGGATATCGTTTTTGCCCACCAGTATGCACCCCGCCGTGTCCTCCGGATCGTTGCCGGCATGTATCAGTATGCCCAGAAAATGCGGTACGTCATGTAGCAACGGCAGCACCCGCTTGAACCGTGGGCTGTATTCCATCGTGATGGTGTATGTCCCCGCCGGGATGGCCGTGCGGGCATAGATTTTTTCCTTGCACCGGCAGGAACGCCCTTTGGGCGTATCAGGGCAAGCAACAGGGAGTTTGCGCACCGTATCTTCCAGGGTGTCGCAAAAATAGCGGCCGTCGATATAGAGACTGCCCATGGTGTAATCGACGCCGTAGTAGCGGCGTACCAAGTCGAGAGCGATATCCATTATCCTTGATGTATGAGGTTACATCAAAGAATAGGTCTCTGCCGCACGGGAAGATTATACGGAATAATAAACGAACCTAAAACAAATACGAAGTAATCTAAACTCGATCACCTTTGCGCCCAAACGGCCTAGCCCGACGATCCGGAAATAGATAAGACCAGCGCATCACCAAACGCCTACTCGTCTCACAGACGGTAATTATACACGAAAAAGCCCCCCGCGCTTATATACACGCGGAGGGTTCGGCAGGTTCGGGCATGATTCAGGTATTACAGCGTTTTCACGTCGTTCTCTTTTCGCTTTTCCATATTCTCCTGTTTTCGCCGCATTTCTTCATGCGTTTTCTCCTCTTTCGCTTTCTGCTGTTCGGCTATCTGTCGCGCATGTTCAAAACGCAGGCTGTCGCTCACGAAATACATCGTGTAAAAATTGTGAAACTGCACCTCGGACGGCTCCGTTTCTGCATCGTCCAAATGCCGTGACGCCAATGCTCTCGTATAAGCCTTTTGCAGGGCATAACGCAAACTCATAATGGTATTTTCCCGCCCTATCGATATCACCCGGTTACCCACTACCCACCTGTTGGGGGCCGAGGAAGACTCCAACCCGAATTTTGCCGTCAGAAAATCCCGGAACGGATATTCATCCGACGGATGATCCTGGTAGTCCAGCCCCAGAAATTTTACCTGATACAATTTCCCCTGCTGGGTAAAATCCCCCTCGATCCGCTGGATACAATACCCGTACACCGAATCGTTATGCTCTTTCAGGAATTGTTCCCGCTGTATTTCGAACTCATCCTCATTTATCCCGAAACGGATATTCCCCAGCACCCGGTCGCCATCGGCCAAGGCGATACTGTCCTTGAAAACTTTGTCTTTTTCGATGGCTTCTTTCGACGGCCTATCGTAACAGGCGGCAAAACAGACGGTCGTAATCAGTAGCGGCAGAATCTTTTTCATGCGTTTTGCTTTTACTCCCCAAAAGTAAAGAATTCCCGCGAAAATAACGGAAGAATTTGCATAATACATCTTTTTTGATAATCTTGTTATCGTACAGCCAGATAGTTGCGTCACATTGCCGTGACGGCGCGGTACATTCTCCCCTCGCCACGGCGGCCCACGGGCATCGAACGCTCACCTTTTTTATTTCTATTCGCTTCCACGTGTCGATACCGCCGGGAGAATAGCCGGTACGGGTATGCGGCATTCCATACAACTCGCCATTTTTTACAGTCAACGTATTTTTTAACATTTTAAACGTCACAGTTATGTGGAAAAATTCCGTTAATTTGTTAGGGTTGGCGTGTATCTCTTTTTGCTGTTCGCCTCATGCGAGAAAGGATCGTATCAACCCGCTCCCGCTTCGGCGGAAGACCAGTTCCGCACACAGATGCGGTCGGCGTTCGAACAGACGTATCCCGTCACCGACCTGCCGGTCGATTGGAGCGAAGCGATCGTTTACCGCAGGGCGGACAGTTCCCGTGTCGCTATGGTGCGCCTACGGGGTTACTTGGGCGAGTTCGGCTACAATGTCCGGGCAAAGCAGTACAAGGGGAAACTGCGTGCCGCCTACATGGCCTGTTCTCCATGGCTTATCGTCACGGTCGACCGGGGAACGACCAAAGCTCAGGCCATCGTTAGCTCGGCCATCCCGCAGGTCGAATACCTGGCCGACACGCACTACCCGTTGCGGTACATCTCGGTACTCAACACCCAGAAGTTCAGCGGGGATATCGTCGTGTTCGACGTACGGCGCAAACCCCTGTACCGGATATGCTATACCGACGGGCGTATCGATGACCAGCGCGAACCTATGACCATCGGTATCGTGCACAAGGTTTTCACCAAAAACAGCGAGGAAGACCCTTATATGCTGGACGATGTGGTGGTCATCGGACACAGGCCGAACCAACCTTCGGATGATGATTTCTGCCTGCATAATCCGGAATTATGCGGCATCGGCGAGATCGGCCCGATAACCGGAACGGACGAATCGGATGGACCGGACCAGCCTCCCATTCCGGACGGCCAGGACGATAACGATCAGGGACAAGGAAGCGGAGGCGGTGGCCAGGGTATCTCGGGCTCCAATCCGAATGTTCCGGCGGATAAAAACATCAGGAATGCCCTCACCCAAACCGGATGGTCACCGCTTGACGATGCCGGTAAATACGTTCTTGACAGATTGCCCGCGAACCTCAGTCCCATTTTAAATCATTTTCGCGTGACAATCACCTTGACCAAGGGATTACCTCGGATAATGGAAGGAAATATGACATCTAACTCACTGGATCTAAACATAGACCAAAATTGGATTACAAGGAACAATATGAATATGTATCAAATCGCCGATTGTCTGCTACACGAAATCGGACATCTCGTTTTGGAGAGGTATGGATTCCAGTTTGCTGATCAAGGATATAATAACCTTAATGACACACAACACTATTACATGATAAATCCACCTTCTAGCGTCAGCCGTGATGGATTTGCTATGGAAGACCTTTATCGCGCCGTTTTCCCCGGTGAATCAGAAGAGTTTTACAAATACATCATTTATAGCGGCGTTGATATACAATATTTCAATGGTGTAACCTACAAGGACGTACAAAAAGCAACAGATGTATTGAAAAACAAGAAAAACTAAAACACACTCATAGCCATGAAAAAGATAATCCTACTTATGTTATTCGGGCTGTCCTGTATGGCGGGGCACGCCCAGTCCGGCGAATTATATTTCTGTCTTACACCTATTGAAGAAACTGATTACAAAAAATGGACGGAAGGCATCTATTTGGAAAAAGACGACGATAACTTCTCTAATCCGCTATATAAATCTAAGGGTTATTTTTTCAATCTGAAATCGATATCGAGAAACATTGATATTCATTTCGCTCATATCAATTACAACACATCCGAAATGGTCAAGCGAAATATGACACCGCAATGGAACAGTACGATGGAGATCAAAACCACAGGGGCCGACATTGCCAGTTACCATTCGGTGTATAACCTCGATACTTTTTTCAAAGCGTATTCCCGTGAACAATTAATGGATTGGTTCCTCTCCCTGGATATCCATAATAAAAAGATTTACTTTTTCGACCAGCGGGATATTGCTAAAGGTAAGATCACTCTTATTCAGGTGAAATTTCTGGGTAGCAGCACACGAGACAATCTCACTTTCAGCGAATAATTTGCAGGGATAGCATTCATTGACTTGCCTTTATGCAGCACGCTTTGGATATGTTTTATCCGGAGGCCGCCCTCTTTTTACTCAGTGCCGCCTGTCTTATGGCGGCCTGGGTACGGGGGGCGCGCCTGTCCGGTGGTTTCGGCATAGGCCGGGCCGGGCTCTTGCTCTCCGGCTGGCTCGTACTTTTCTCCCTGCGGGCGGACTATGGCAACATCGGTACCTACATAGCCTTCGCCCTTCTCGTGGGGACTTGGGCATTGGGCCGTGCCGTACCGCGCAGGGTACTGTGGGGGCTTCTGTTACTCATACTTCCGTACCACCTGTGGTACGGCTGTGGCGATCTCTTCTCCGGTATCCCCGGTCGTCTGGACGGCTGGTCAGCCAATCCGAACATCTTTGCCGACACACTGCTCCCTTTGGTGGGTATCGCCGGTGGCGTCGCCCTGTTCTTTCGCGGAATCCGGCGTTGGGCGGCACTCGCCCTATGCTTTATCGGCCTGGGGTTTCTCGTTCTCACCGGCTCCCGGGCGGCGATCGTCGGGCTGATCGTTTCGGCCCTGCTGCTGTTCTACCTGCGCGTACTGCGCCGCTATATGGCTTCTGCCTCCGTCCGGCAAAAGACGGTGGCGGCAGTGACGGCCGTAGTGCTGGGTGCCGGGCTTTTCTACGGTCTATTCTTACTGCGGCCCGGATCGGTTATGGGGCGTTTACTCATCTACCGGATCACCGCCGCGTCACTGGTACAGCACCCGTCGGGCAACGGATTGGTCAGCTTCTCGCACCGGTATCTACCCGACCAGGCCGCCTATTTCGAACGGCATCCGGATAGCCCTTTCAGCCTTTACGCCGCCGACACGCACGCTTGTTTCAACGAACTATTACAGACGGGCTACGAACTCGGTTGGGCCGGTATCGCTCTTTTCATTCTGACCCTGTGGTATCTATTCACGCTGAAAACTCCCGGTAGCCGGGGCCTGCTCATACTCAAAGTATCTCTGGCGGGGATGCTGGTAGCTTCGATGTTCTCTTATCCCCTGCGCTCGCTTCCCTCGGCAGGTGAATACGCCGTATTCTTCGCCCTCTTTATCTCCTACGACCGGAATCGCCTTTTTGCCCTACCGGGCAGGAAAGCACTCCGCATCGTGGCCACCCTTCCGGCCCTCTGCCTGTTTGTATGGGGATGTCTCTACCTGGGACGGCGGTATCACGCCTACCGGCAGTTCGATGCCGTCTGCACCGGCTCCGTCTCCGACTACCAGGACATCCTCGACACCTACCGCACCTGCTATCCCATACTGCGAAACGAAGGACTGTTCCTCCGCTCCTACGCGCAGGATCTCTCTTTCCTGGGCGAATGCCGGCACAGCAACAACATCTACGAACAGGCCGTCCTGCTCTATCTCGACCACCGGATGCTCCTGGCTATGGGAGAAAACTACGAATGCGACGAAGATTATGCCATGGCCGAAGAATATTACATGCGGGCCCACTACACCGTCCCCAGCCGGTTCCGCCCGCTTTACAAACTGATGCTCCTGCACCGGACACTGGGGAACATCACCCAGGCTGAAATATACGCCCGGCAAATACTGGATAAACGGGTCAAAGTCCCTTCCCGGCAGCTCGACCGTATGCGTGCCGAGGCGGCGGCCCTCCTGAATGGCCCTACAACTGGTGACAGTCCCTAATTTACACGTAATGATAATGTATTGGAAATACCTCAATGCCGTTTTCATTAACCAGGGTCATCCGCAAGGAGAGGGGGCTTGTAAAATTCAACCCAATAGTCATACTATCCCAGGACGATCAGGAAAGACACAGATGCCGGATAACACTCGTTTTCGTAACCGGCCTCGTGGCTAAGACAAAACACCATTCACCCAAATATCTGATTTATAAGTAAGTAAAAATAAATCAGTTTTTCTTTTCGGTAAATTTGCAAACTCAGGTATCCTTATTTATTTTTGCATAGTCAAGGGTCAACGAATGAATGACCGGACAATTTTTAATGAAATTAGCAAAGCGGACTAAAATGATCTCCGCTTTCTCAACTTCACTGCCCCTCTAAGTACACTTTCGCGTCAGGGTCAGATTGGAAGTTGAATATTGAATAACAAGACGCGAAAGGATTATTTATTATGGAGAAAATGAATGCTCCTGTAAAGGTTACCGATGGCCTTTTAAGCATCGGTTACGTTGCTAACCTCAAAAATGGTGTTTATATCAGGGAACTTCAAGAGTACCTCAATGACACCGACCAAGATCCGACATCACAAGATCTGCGTAAACGCGCGACAAATGCCGAGATCATCCTTCTCAACAAACATGGCTACCCTAAAGATGCTGCCGGCCGGACTGTTCCGGCGAGTAGAGCTAAATTCAAGGCATTCAACACAGGGTATATCCACGCAGGAAAAGATGTTTATGGCTGGTTTGAAAAAAACGAGTCCGGTACTTTCGTAGGGGTAACTTGGGGTACACTGCAGGAATTGCGGGCTTATGCCCGGCTCCGGGAACAAACCTCCCACCTATTTAAAATGGGAGACTTCTATTTCGACAACATCGACGACTGTCAGGATTTCCTCGAAGACATCGCACAAGCGACCATTCCGGAAAGCTGGAAGTACAGAAACAAAATCACAGTCATCAAGTATCCGATTCTCAAAAGCTACCTCGAAACGCTGTTCGTGCGGCTGAAAAAAGAGGGGAAAGTGCTCAAAAGCAAAGATGGCAAATACATCATCTTTAATACGAACCTCCTCGACAAGTTTTTTCATGCCATGTATATTATCGCCGAGGTACAAGAGGCCGAAGGTCTTGAAGTGTACTTCCGTCCGAAAAGAACAGCCGAAGAAAGTTATGCCACCCTCAAAAAATACGGCTTTGAGGATAACCTTCCCGAACCGCCAAAATTCTTTGAGGAAGTCAACGAGGTTATATTCAACACTTCTGACCAGTGGAGAATAGACAAAAACTACGACTCTCTTCAACACATCATCGAGCAGAGGATCGATAGGTTTCCGCCTCACATGCGGGCACAAAGCCCTCAAATACTTGCTAGAAAACTGTATGACGCTATTGCATATGCACTTGCCATTGCACAACGAAACTACAAGTATATCGTCCCGATATACTACCCCAAGTTTGACAGCATCTCATTCCTTATGCCCATTTTCCTGGATGGGACATACAATACGTATCCGGACTTCGCCCTTGTTCTCCAAGCTGATTTAGAGAACAAGCTCTATATAGCGAGAACGATACTCGATTTGGAAACCGGGTATCAAGATGCCCGTCTCATCGCCAAACCCGATGAATCGTGGTTAAATCCGATCACGTTGAAATAGCAGAGTTTAGGTGCCCCTGTTGGGCACCTTTTTTATGGGACAAGCCTCAACTCTTGATAGCTACCTTAATCGCGATATTTCCCGGCTATTCCAACCCATTTATCTTTGCAAATTTATTTTTTAATCGTAAATTTGCAAAAAACTAAGAAGACCATGATTAAACGAACATTGCAGACTAAACTTTTAGAGTTGATAAAGAAATACCCGATTGTAACCCTAACGGGCCCCAGACAATCGGGTAAATCGACGTTATTGCAACATTCGTTTCCTGACTACAAATATGTTTCACTCGAAGATCCGGATATGCACTTATTCGCAACAGATGATCCGCGGGGATTTTTGGCGACTTATCCGGATAAAACGATTATAGATGAAGCGCAAAGAGTTCCGTCCTTGTTTTCGTATATTCAAACGCATACGGATAAAGAAGGGCGAGAGGGCATGTATTTGCTTGCTGGCTCTCACAATTTTCTGTTGATGGAAAGTATCAATCAATCGCTGGCTGGCAGGACTGCCGTTTTAAAATTGTTGCCTTTCTCTCATACTGAAATGAAAGACAGCGGAATCCTTCCCCGATCCGTCGATGAAGAGATTTTCAAAGGAAGCTATCCGCGTCTTTACGACAAAGATATCGCGCCATCGGACTACTACCCGTTTTATATCCAAACCTATGTAGAGCGCGATGTCCGCCTGCTGAAAAACATCGGAGATCTAAGTAAATTCATCCGTTTCATCAAACTATGCGCCGGGCGTATCGGACAGCTACTGAATATTTCCTCTTTGGCAAACGAATGTGGAGTCGCTGTTTCGACGATTTCGACGTGGATCTCTGTATTGGAAGCAAGTTATATCTGTTATTTATTGAAGCCCGATCATAACAATTACGCAAAACGATTGGTCAAAACGCCGAAACTCTATTTTTACGACACTGGATTGGCATGTTCGTTATTAGATATACGAATGCCCGAACAGGTTTCGACACATTTTCTGCGTGGCGGATTATTCGAAAATCTCGTAATCAATGAGTTTATTAAATCGTCTTACAATAGAGGCGAAGAACCTAATCTCACATTTTGGCGTGACAGCACCGGTAACGAAGTAGATTTGTTACAATACGTCGACGGGAAACAATATGCCTACGAAATCAAATCGGGTGCGACTTTCTCGCCGGATTTTTTCAAAGGCATTTCTAAATGGGCAAAATTATCAGGAGCTCTGCCGGAACAATGCTTTACCATTTATAGCGGCGAAAAAGATATGAAAACTTCCGCAGGCAAACTCATTAAGTGGTCAAATATAACAGTCTAGGGCGATATTTGCTATATTTGCGGCCTGATTGCATTTTAGATGGACAATATTACACGGTATAACCTTAAAACCATTTTAGTCCCGGCCCTGCTCGTAGTTCTACTGCTGATAGTCTTGGGGTATGCTGTTGCTCCTGCCACTGCGACATTCGACTGGAATTCCCTGAATCCCGTCGAGGCTGTCGGCACATTGGCATTTGCACTCGGTTTCGGTGTGGGTCTGCCGGATATTTTGGCCGTATCCCTTATCGTTTTGCTTCTCTTTTTGCTCTGGGGGATACTATTCTGGCTCGTGCGCAGGTACGTCCGCTGATCCCCTATTTCTCTATTTGGATGTATTCCGTATACTCGATCTCCACATAGGGATTGTCGCTCGTTATCCGCTGGTGTACCGCTTTTGCCTTTTTCCAAAACAGCCAGCGCCGTTTGTATTCTATCCATATCGCCTGATGTAGGGTGACCGGCACCCGTATCTCTCCTTTCAGGCGGCTATCCTCTATAAGGCCCGTCAACCGGATATGCGGAGTAATCATCTCGACCTTTTGCCGCACCAGCGGTACCGTATCGCGTACCACGACCGTATCCCGCACGGCCGCATCGATAGGTCCGGACACCACCACCTCATGGCGGGCTGCCGCTTGGAGACGTCGCAATTTCACCCCCATCGCCTTTATCTTTTCGGCATCGCCCCTGCGCAGACGCTTGTATTCCTCCACATTTAACCGCAACCCTTTCACATCGACGGCCATCGTCGCCGAATCGATCCGCAACCGCTTCATGTCGGACATCAGGACTTCCGTATTACTGCGGTAGCGGTCGCGTTCACCGCGCAGACGCACATTCCGGTGCCATAGCACGCATACCGCCGCCGCAAGCAGTACAAATCCTATGACCGTTACCTTACGCATGGTACGCCGCATGAGCCGGAATGAACCAATTTTCTTCATCCATATAGTCCCCGTCCACCAGACGTACCATGTAACCCCGCTCACGGCGTTCGGGGATCGTCAGGTCTTCGGTCACCACGGCCCGCCGGCCCGCCAGATCCGACAGCCGCAGGTTATCCAGTTCCTTGCATGGGACGATCGTTATCTCACTTCCTACCTGTATCATCGTATTCATATCTGTATATTTTCTTTGTCTTATCGAACAGCAACTCGAACTCTTCCTTTCTCCGCCTCTCTATCGAAGGTACTACCCGCCCCTGCCATTTGCGAAAAGAGAGATATTCCCTGTTGATATCCCGGTCGCCTTTTTCCAGTTTTTCGACCAGACGGCTTTTAGGCCGGCCGCCGTACCCCAACAGTCGGTACTCACCGACATTGTAGGCCAGCACCCCCAGAATCAGCGAATCTCGTCCATAGTGTCGAAATACGGCACATTTGGCTTTCAGGTCACTACGCAGCAGTGAATCGGCCGTTCGTTCGGTGATCCGTCTTCCGAAACTTTCTCCCGGCAACAGCCGGTGCCCGTACCCCACGTACGGGTAATCCTTTTCCGTATGCCATCCCTCGTGGCGTTTTATCAACTCTACCGCTTCTTCCATCAGGTCTTCCTCCACGACGACGACCCTCAGGCGGGCGGCAGGCACAGGAGCCTCCGTCCGGGTACAGGCACCCAACAAGAGCATAAAGATAACGGCCGCCGTTCTCATTTCTGGTTTTTGAGCAGTTCCTTGATATCGGCACGCATCTCCTGCAAATCGCTCCGCATTTGGGTAAACTGGGTCATAGTGGCCTCGAATACCGCCTTATCCAGCTTGATGGCGTCTATTTTATCGTACTGATCCTGTATTTTGGACTCCAACGATTGACAGCGTATGGTCAGCTCGGCAATATGGGACGTATTGGTCGTATGCTGGGCGTACATCGTCACCAGAAAGGAAATGATCACTACCAGGAACTTGAAATTTTCTGTCACGAAAGTTCGTACTTGACTCATGGTTATTGGAATAAGATGGTGAATGCCTCTTTGACCGCCCGGATCAACATCTCGGCCGCCTCACTATCCCTAAATCCATAGATCGCCAGTACAATGACGATCAGGATATAGGCTATACGCTCCTGCTTCCGGGCGTTCGGGTCATGCGGGGTCGTTTTCATCGCGGGAGACAGGTTGCGGTACGATTACGTTGAATATCACTCCGCCCTGACCGTTCTCTATTTTCAGACGGGATTCACTGGCGTGCTTGATCGGGTATAACTCCATCAGGGCCTTAGCCGCATTGACCGCCACGGCCCGTAGCGGCGCCGGAGACAGGGGAATACCGAACCGGTCGGTATATTCCCGCGTGGCTGTTTCTTCCATTACCGCCTTGAGCGTTTCGGCTACCTGTAACTTTACGGCCATGGTTTCGGCTTCATACTGCGCGCTGGCCGTCATCTCCTTGACTCTGGCCCATATACGCGGATCCGACATCAGCCGGTGACTGGCCGCATAGACATTGCGCCCGTCCTGTCCGAAGATCGTCTGGTAACATTTAGTCTGCTGACCGGCGTATTCCGCCCCGCCCCGCACGTACAGTTCACAGAACTCTTCTTCCTGCGCTGTGAGAGGCCGCTGGGCTTTCGGTATTGCTTCTACCGGTAATATATCGTTCCCGTTTGCCATTTTTTTATCTGCATAAGCCTGAAAAGATCCTTCGGATCGGTTCCTTTATTACGAATAGGCACTTACGGCGCACCTTGTTTGACCACGTCGCCTTTTTCGGCCAGCAGTTGCTCCATCAATGCCTGGTAAAAAACATCAGCCATCGCGTTGGCAGTCGCCTCGGCATCGGCCAATGAATTGATCAGCCGCATATTAAAGCGGATATCCATTCCGAATCCGGTAATAGCGGCCAGAAGTTCGTTGCCGTCCTCGCTCATCACCCCGTAGGTCATCATATCGCCCACCTTAAAAGTGACCGTCTTATCCAGTGTTTCTTCCAGTTCCTTGTCCATAGGTATTAGATTTGAAAGTGAGTGCGTGTCTTTTCCTTTTCGGGCAGCCGGGCCGACTCCCCTTCTCCATTGCGTAACCGTGCCGAGCATACGGCCGCCACCGACAGGGTCGCCGTCACGTCCGCGTCGGCATCGTGCGCATCGTCCAGTTCAATACCCAAATGTCCGCACAGCAGTTCCAGTTTATAGGACGTCACCTCCGGATCGTGAGCCAGGGCCAGCCGCCCCAAATCGATCGTATCGATGTAGTGAGGACAGAAATTGCCGTAGAAATCCGTCGTGCCGGCAAACGCCTGTGCGAACTCCTTTTGCAATCCGGCGTATACCATCATCTGCTGCAAAAAGCCGATATCGAACGTGATGTTCTGCCCCATCAGGACAGGCTTGCACTGGGCGCCTTTACTCAACGCCGCCCGACGGGCGATGGCGATCACTTCTGAGGCCACCTCTTTCAGGGGCAATCCACGACTGCGAAGCGTCTCCAGGGTGATACCCGAATATTCCAGGGCGGTCGCCCCGTAATCCATCAGGATACCGGCATCCTCCTGTTCGACTTCCCGGCGGCTTCGCAGTACCTTGCGGCGCGCTCCTGCTGTTTCCTGCCGGTTATAGGGCGCGATGTACGAAACATACCGTTCCAACACTTCCCAGGTGTCCAGCCGTACGGCCTGTACCGCGACCTGGGTACAGGCCGCTTGGGTACAATCCAGTCCTCCGGTTTCGAAGTCGAGAACCAGAGCGGTATAAATTTTGGGGGTTACAGTAGGTGCTGCCATTGTTCCACAATAGTTATGAGATCCCGGCCGGCCTGTTCGAACTGCTCGGCCGTTCCATTGTTATAGATTGCCATATCCACCCATTGGTATCCCAGGTTTCTGCGGTGCTTATCCCGCTCGATCCGTTCGGGATCGACGCCCCGGGCTATCCGGTTCGCCGGCTTACACCGTATCGTTACGCAAAACACGCCGTAATCTTCGCCGGCGCCGCGTTTCAGCACACGGACGCCGTTCTCGTCCACCACATAGGTACAGAATCCTCTATCGGGGAGCTGCTTTTTCAACGAGAAATACTCGTACTTCCCGAAACGGGTGTAGGTCAGCATATCCCGGCGGTCGTAGGCGCTTGTATTATCGACAAAGAAATAATCTTTCCCTTCCCTCTCGCCTTCGCGCCGGGGGCGCGTAGTGGTCGAGATGATCGCCGGGATGCCGAATTCTTTTTGCAGGAACTTCGACAGATGGGTCTTGCCGGAACCCGAAGCTCCTACGATGGCAATGATAATCGGTTTCATACGGTAAATAATAGGGAGGTTTTATAGGTATTGAGGGTATTGCAGCCCGAATAATCGCTGTATTTTATCCCGCCCGTCAGGATCGCCACTTTCCCTTTAAGGACGGCGACCTCACTGCGGTGCGCCTGGTAAAAATCGCTCCACAGCACGGCTTCCAACAGGTCGTTATTCTGCTGAAAGATCAGCTTGCAGAATTTTTTACGTTCCCCCGTGGTTTTATCGGTATAAGCCACTTCCTGCACCTCGGTCACCGTAGCGCATACGGCCGCCCGGCGGCCTTCGTTATCCGGGTCGAGTACATCCCGTAGACTCATATAGGACGCTTTACCCTTGACGGCCGCCTTCGCCTGGCTGTTGTCGTAGATCCGGCGGTAATCTATCGAGCCGATGCCCGAAACGGCTATCTGCTGCATCGACCAAAAATAGTGCTTGTCGGTCAGCGCCGGCGGGAACTCTTTTTCTCCCAACAGAAGCCCAATTCTTTCGCAGCCCGTTCCAGCAGGCCGTAGCGTTCGGTCACCGCCTTGATTCCTTCCACCCTGTCGAAACAGCCCGAAAGGATCAGATGCTTTACGTGCAGGGCGTTCACCGGTACCCGCACCGCTTCGTCCGAGTTGTCCGGATCGTCCCAATAGGCGTACTTTTTCAGTTTGTAACGAAATATCCGGTGGATAAAATTCTCTACTGAGGCATACTCTCCGCCCCGTTCCCGTTCACCTACTATATAGTCCACGGTCTTAACGCCGATCATCTTGATCCTCGTGAGCGACCAATAGATCTCGTTGGTCGTGTAATCGGTAAAGAATTTACTCCGGGATACATTTACATCCGGAGGGACGATACGTGCGTCGGAGCATTGTTCCATCTCGGACATCAGGGCCGGGATATCCTTGTCGTCCGCCCACTGGAGGGCCACCGTATAAAAGGCTGTGGGATAATTTGCTTTCAGCCACGCCCCACAGAAGGCCGTCAGCGCATAGGCTGCCGCATGACTGCGGTTAAAGCTGTACTTGCCGGCCGTTTCTATCTTATGCCATATCTCCTCCGCCTCATAATCGGGACAACCGTTCCCCTCAGCTCCCCGGATAAAATCTTCTTTCAGGCTCGCCATCAGGTCGGCTTTCTTCTTGCCGATGGCCTTACGCAGGTAATCGGTCTTTCCCAAGTCGAATCCCCCGAGGGTATGGGCGATCTGCATGAACTGTTCCTGGTAACACATGATCCCGTAAGTATTCTTGGTCGCCTCATAAGTACCGAAATTATAGACCGGTGCCACCTCGCCGCGTTTGTAGCGCACGTAATCGTCCGTAGCGCCAATCTCCAGCGTAGCCGGGCGGTACAAGGCATTGGCCGCTATCAGGTCCTCGATACAGTCGGGCCGCAGATCCATCAGAAACCGTGTGATCCCCCGTGAGGCAAACTGGAATACGTTCTGCGTATAGCCCTGCGCAAGCAATCGGTAGGTCTTCTCGTCGGCCAGTTCGTCGTGGGTAATACGCTCGATCGTGTACTCTTTACCGTAGATACGGTTCACGATACCTATCACCGCACTCAGCTTCGCCAGTTCTTTGGTGGCCAGCACGTCCTCTTTCAGCAGTCCAATCTCGTCCACCGTATAGCCGTCGAATTCGGACACCAACAGGCCGTCCATCTTGCGGATCGGAAGGAAGTCGTAGCACTCCACCGGTTGTCCGTCGCGGGCCGCGGGCGTCACGATAATGGCCGAAGCGTGGATCGACGCCGCCCGGGGCTGCCCCATGATCGTACGGATGTCCTCTATCACCTGCGGGTAGTCCTGCACGAACCGTTTCACTTTCTTGTTCACGGCCGCCAGGCGGAACAGTCCCGTCCAGTCCGTATTGTCGTCGAAAATCGCCGTAATGTAATTTACCAGGCTGTGCGGTAACCGGTGTACGCGTGCCACATCCTTGACGACCGCTTTGAGTTTCATCGTGGAGAACGTGCCGGCGGAGAACACCCGCTGGGCGCCGCCGACGTTATACCGCTCTTCCAGATATTCTTTGATCTCCTGACGGCGGTCGGAGGCATAGTCCACGTCGATATCCGGCAGGGCCGAATGCCCGCCTTCCACCAGTCCACGATCTACATAGGCATCCCGGACACTCATGGTCTTCCGGGCCTTTTTGATGGTTACACTCTCTATTTTCATCGCCCATTCAAATTCCATAATACATCGCGTCGGTCAAAGCGGATATCGTCCCCTTCCCGGAGCCGGTCGGCATAAACTTTCATCATCTTCCCGCCGCGCTCCACCCAGAACTGCGCATCCCGGTCGAACAGGTAACTCCGCCCGCCTATCGTAATCTCCACATAACTGCTCCCGGCTTCCACGGACACATCCTCTCCCAACACCGTAATTTCTTCCACCCAGTTCAGCCCGCACCGCTCCGGCACCAGAAAACGGGAAAACAGCAGATCGTAAGCCACCGGGTCGATCGACGTGATACCCAACAGGTACGAGACCAACGATCCCCCGGCAGATCCCCGGCCCACACCCGTAGCGATCCCCCGCCGGCGGGCTTCGGCCACCATGTCCCACTGGATCAGAAAATAGTCCACGTTGTTCGTACTCTCGATCACGTACACTTCCTCTTCCAACCGCTTGCGGTAGTCATCCCGACGCATTTCGGAAACCTTAGTCCGCAGTCCTTCTTCGAGCAGGGCGCGTAGCATCCTACGGCTGTCGCCGTAACGTTCTTTCTCCTCGGAACGCAGAATATACCGGGGCATGAACATTCGTCCCGTTTCATAGGATGCCGTGGCTCCCTGGGCAATTTTTACCGTGTTTCGGCACATCTTCCCGAACAGCCCATCGAAGTCCCACTGCGGCCCGAACAGGGGGCGCAAGGCGGCGTAGTGTTCGTCCACATCCTTGAAATACTGATCTTCACTCTGGCGGTGGGCGGCACCCGATGCGATCTTGTTCAGGATCATTTTACTGCGGGCATCGTCCTTATCGGGGTAATAGCAGTCCGTTATCAGTACCGGTTCCACGCGGAAGGTCTTCAGGCTCTTCACATAGAAAGTGTGAAAGAACTGCCTGACGGCCTCCAAAGCCTCTCGATCCACGCGCTCAGCCTTGTACTGCGACACATCCACCTGGTAATAAACCCCGTCGAAATACGTCTGAAAACCCTTGACCAGTTGCAGGCGCCGCTGCATCCAGTAGGAAGACAGCGTACCGAGCACCAGCACGTTTCCTTTACCGCGACACAGCAGTTCCTTGTAACCTATCGTATGGTCTTCGGAGTCCACCATGATCTCCTTCTGGATCCGTAGCAGGTTTTGCAACCCCTCCCGGCTCTGGCAGTAGATCTTCACGTCCACCAATTCGTCCCGGTATTTCATCGTGCACGAATAACCGAATACATAGCCTATGCCGGCTGCCCCGGCCGCTTTTTGCAGATTCAACGTTCCGGCCATCGTATTGCGGTCGCAGATCCCCAGCGCCGTATATCCCATCCACCGGGCTTTTTTCACCCACAGAGCTATATCGCCCGAGCCGTTGAGTAGTTCATAGGGAGTTTATCTGCCGAGGATCTCGAACATTCCTTATCCGAGTATTTGCAAAGCCGCCTTTCAGTAGAAACTTGCCATGCCAATCTACAAAATATGCAGACTACGTTGGTACAACTACGGGAATCCTTACTCGACACCGAAAACCAATACGCCGATTCCCGGAGGACGCTCGAAACCCAACTAAACAACTTGACTGCACAATTATCCACTTCCATCCAGGCTTGGGAGCTGAACTATGTCCTCACTGCCCCAATCGACGGTCACATTTCCTTTGCCAATTACTTGGCTGAAAACCAGAATGTTTCCGCCCTGCAAGAGATATTCACCGTCATTCCTCACGAACAGGGAGAGATCATCGGAAAAGCCATGCTGCCCATTGCCCGTTCCGGAAAAGTAAAAATTGGCCAAAAAGTAAATATTCGTTTCCAGAATTTCCCGGAAAACGAATTCGGGATCGTCCGGGGCATTGTGGAAAATATCTCCCAAGTACCGGTAGATGTCATCAATTCGCTGACAGGCATCCGGGAGTCCTCCTATGTGGTCAGCATCCGGCTTCCGGACGGACTGAAAACCAACTATAACAAAAGCCTCCCCTTCCAACCCCAGATGCAGGCCCAGGCTGATATTATCACCGAAGATCTCTCACTACTGGAACGCTTGTTCCTGCCCCTGAAAAAAATATGGAAAGAAGGAATGGAATAATCTAAAATAAAATTTCTTAGCTATGCTTGATTTCGAAGATTACATCCGTCGCCAGATCATACGAATCTTCAAAAACAGAGGATTCGACATAACGATTGGCTGTACTAAATGGCGTGGCAACCACCTAACACTCGACGATCTTTTACTGAAAAAAGCCAATGACCCGGCCCAATATATCCAGATAGAACGACTGATGTGTAAGCTCCATGTGTGGCGTAGCCTCTTTCATTTTTCACCAGATGGTGGGTTAAAAGCGGAAAAGATTTGTATCGACCTGAGAGCCGTATCGGACATTCCCCTGACATTATCCTGTTTTGAAGCGGGCTTTCGCCTTGGAAAAAAGAATCAAATTGTAGAGATAGAAACAGGCGGCCTTGCCATCATGGTACAGCATTTACATAAAAAAATACAGGATGACCTCTACCTGCAATTTACAAATCTCGCATGGAACGATATAGTAAAAGTATTGGACGGTCATTGGCTCAGCCCTGTTATTGCCGGTTCCCATTCCGAAGCCTCAATATCATCAACAGTCATTTTTCGGTTCCTTCCAAGGAATCCTCTTCCATTTGCCCATGCGGAAATCAAATGGAACGGTTTTTCACTGGCCCGTAAAAATCCCGACGAAGCGCCCCTAAAAATCGACCGCGATTATTTAATGAACGCATTGGACGAAAAGCGGGGAATCGTCCGTAACGGTCAATATTTGCCTTTCGATCAAATTCCTTGGGAACTGATCGATGCCATCATCTGTACGGAAGACCCCCGGTATTGGAACCATTCCGGCATTTGCCTTTACGGCTTAGGGATCGCCCTACGGGAAAATGCCCAAACACGGAAATTCAGCCGGGGAGCCAGCACCATCACCATGCAGGTAGCCCGGAATATTTTCCTGACCCACAACCGGAACCTGGTCCGCAAAGTTGAAGAGGTAATAATAGCTCTTCTGCTTGAGAACTACTATAAGATCGATAAAAGAACTATCCTGGAACTGTATGCCAATCTCATCGAATTTGCTCCGGATGTATATGGCGTACGGAGCGCCGTCCGGTTTTATTTCGACAAAGAACCCGGCGAATTGACATTGACCGAAATACTGACTTTAACCTACATCATACCCCGCCCCCGTCATTTTTACGAGGCTTTGCTCGACCAGACCGAGCAACTGCGTAAGAACCTGAACCTGCATCTCCGCTCTTACGCCCGCGCTATGGTCAAAAAAGGGTTTATAGCTCCCCATATAGCCGAAAACATTGGCCCATGTATTCATTTTGGAGAAAAATTCGGGACACTGATTTTGTTAGATGGTGAAATTTTATCAAACAGGGAACAAACAAAGGTATTCCCGACAGCATCGACAAACTGATCCGAGCATACCCACAGTCCTTAAAGGAATACGACGGGCAATACATCCGCCTGTACAACGGCCAGACGATCGAATATAAACGACCCGCCCCCAACAATGGAACGGGAAAACCGGGCTTAGACGCCATTTTTAATGAATGCTACCCCAAAGGTGTACCTGTCAATTCTGCCTCTCAAAACGATGCCGGGCGTAACCGACATCAGGAATTACTGATGAAAATGTACGGAGCTTCCCCGGAAGAAGTCCGGAAAAACCTGGTTCCGGTCCAATGGTGCCCAAAATTGGTAAATCAAACCCTGTGGTGTACCAAAGTCAATATGGTACACGTTCGCCTTTCCCGCATATCGGCGGAACTGGACCGACATCCGGAACTTGCTGTTTACCTGAACAGCGGTGGCATTTTCAATTGGCGACCGATAAATGGTAGCGACTGTTTAAGCCCACACTGCTTTGGCATAGCGATAGATATTGCCGTCGATCAGGCCCACTACTGGCAACATCAGATTTTGGAACAAGGCGGTAAACTGCCCGAACTCCCCCTAAGTCCCATTCCCCAAATCATCGTAGATACGTTTGAAAAACACGGTTTTATCTGGGGCGGCCGATGGCGGCATTACGATACGATGCACTTCGAATACCGTCCCGAACTGTTCCTCGAATGATAGCAAATAAAACATCTCTCTCACAAACAAACTACATAGGCTGATGAATCGCAAAAAAATATCTATCACGATAGACGACCTGCCCTTCGTTTCCCCCGGGGTGACCTTAGATGACATAGAAGAAGCCACCGCCCGGATACACGGCCATTTGGAAAAAAACAAAATACAGGCCGTCGGCTTCGCCGTCGGACAGTATGTTTCCTGGGGACATCAGGACAATCGCCGTCTGGACATACTGAAAAGCTGGCAGGATCAGGGGCATTTGCTGGGCAGCCACACATTTTCCCATGTATCGCTCAGCCAAGTTCCTTTGGATGTTTTCATCGAAGACATCCTGAAAAACGAACTGATTTTGAAGCCATTTTGGAATGCGGCACCATATAAAGAGCGCTATTTCCGCCTGCCGTACCTGCAATGGGGATCCATCGAAAAATTTAGCGGATTGAAAAACTTTCTCTCGCATCTGCCCTATACCCTGGCACCGGTTACAGTGAATAGCTTTGATTTTATCTTCAACGCGGTATACGTCCATGCACAGATGCATAAAAAAGTGGCTGCTATGGAAAATATCGTTTCTGCTTATATTTCCCATATAAAACTGTTGATCGGATACCATGAACGGTCGACATTCGCTAAGATAGGTCGGAATATCGACCATATCCTGCTACTGCACGCCAACCTGATCAACGCATATTGCCTGGACAAAGTCGCAGGTGTCTTAGCGGAAAGCGGGTATTGTTTTCCTCCACTACGGGAAACCCTGGCCGATCCTTATTACCGGGATTTCAACGAGTGGGACGAGGGCGACCGATGCCATTTCAATCAATGGTGGGAGGAAAAAGGAATTCATAACGAGATAGAACCGCTCCCTGCCATAGATCGGGATGTCGTAAAAGCATATACTGCTTTGACCGGCTCCTGAACACTTTCATCACGCCATCTTACCGTATCACCGAATTACCAATCTTAATATGCTATGAAAACAAAAAACGCACAACCGGTCGATATGCCACCCTGGATGGATATTGCATGGCATGAATTTTTGCTGTGGCAGGAAAACGACTGGACAATAAACAATCCTGAGGGTCAAAAACGCGCACAAAACTATATTTACATCACTCGCAATTATTTCAAGCCCTCCCAAGCCGGATGGTGCGGTTGCTTTGTCGATTGGGTGCTGAAAAAGACAAATCAAATTTATGGAACGGCATTTTCCTCTGTAACGAACAATCCCTCCGGGTCACAGAACTACGCTACCCGGAAACGATATCCGGGGAGCATTCGCTTACGCCCCAGGCTCAACCGGGTGCCTTATGGCTCTCTGGTCGTCCTGCGATCGGGCCCTTGGCAAGGACATGTCGGATTCCTGGTAAATTATACAAAAATCGGACACGAAAGATACGCCTGCCTGCTGGGCGGCAATCAGAATGACAAAGTTTGCGTACAGGAATTCCGGGTGTACCGGGTAGCAAATAAAATCTTTTATCAGACCCGGAAGGGTAAAATATTCACCTTGAAAGGTTATGTTTTTCCGCAGGAATACCACTGGGAAGCCCAAGACGATCAGGCGTTCGAATATTGCGACGAAGGATACGAGATCGTAGAGGCGTTTGAGAAACTGCGTTAAAAACAGTTTCTCATAATAGGCTGCGCACTATTCGCCTCTTAATATCTCTTTGAGAAACAAACCTTTAACTCACACCTCTATTTACTAATTTTGCATCGGTCTGTAAAAAGTCCGATATTGTCTAAACCCTGGTAGTCCCGTTCTGCTATTCTTCCATGCAACGCGAATATGAATTCACTTAAATCAACCGATTCACATGGAAGTAATTACTATCGATTCAAGGGCTTTCAAAGAGCTGACGGAAAAGCTAGAAGCCGTTTCGTCCTATATTTATTCACTCGAAAGCTCCACCCAAAATGAGGAGGAGGAGTGGGTGGATGGCCAGGAAATATGCCAATTCCTGCGTATCTGCGCACGTACCCTGCAACGCTTACGGTCAAACGGTATTATTCCCTATTCTACGATGGGAGGAAAGCACTACTATCAACTCAGTCAAATCAGGCGTTTGCTCAAGGAACGCTTAGTCAAAAGTACAGATGAATGCTTTCAAGCACTCGTAGAACATCATCGCCTGTCCGCTTACAGAAAAAAGAAAAAATAACCTCTCTATTCAAGCCCCCGTGAATTGTAGATGGACAATAAAAAAACTGACCGTTTCCGCGGCCAGTTTCGTTATCCCAGTCATGCTGTTCAGTTTCGCTTAAACGCTTCCTGACAAAGGCTGTCCATATTGACAAATACGCCATTAAGCCGTTCCATATCGTTGCTTATCTTTATTTCGGTTGTACGGGCGTAAATACGGGTAGTTTCGATTTTTTTATGCCCAAGCAACTTGGACACCGTATCGAGCGGAACCCCTTTCCCCAGCGTTACTGTCGTCGCAAACGTATGCCGGCCGGCGTGGAAAGTCAGGTTCTTATTGATACCGCAAACATCCCCGATCTCTTTCAGGTAAGCGTTCATCTTCTGGTTACTGATTACCGGCAGCAATTTGCCCTGTGGTAGTTGACCTGCATATTTGTCGAGAATCATCTTAGGTATGTCCATCAATGGCACATTGACTTTTACATTGGTTTTTATTCGTTTAGTCATTATCCAAAGTTTGCCATCAAAGTTTTTCCGGATATTTTCTGCTTTCAAGTTCATCACGTCGATGTAAGCCAAACCGGTGAAGCACGAGAATATAAACAAATCCCGTACATGTTCCAGTCTTTTTGTTACCATTGGCTTCTTTAAGATCAGAGCGATTTCGTACTCTGTCAAATAGCCCCTATCAACTTCTTCTAAGCGTACTTTATATTCTGCAAAAGGATTCGTTTGCAATTTTCCGTTTTCCCGGGCTATGATGATTATGCGCCTGAAAAACTGGAGAAACTTTACGGTTGTGTTGTGGCAACATTTACATTCCGTCCGCAAAAACGACTCAAAACCGGCAATAAACTTATGATTTATATCTCGCAGGGGCATGTCCGAGAGGTTGTATTCACTGAGAATGAAATTTGTCAGGTGTCGCCGGGTGACCTCGTATTTCAAGTAAGTCGGTCTCGTTATTGAGATTCCTATCTGTTTCCTGCTGTTTTCATTATGCTCTTTGAATAGGGCCAATACCGTTTCCTGCTTGATACGGTGTCCCAAAAACTCATTCTTCACCGTTTCAGTGGTGACGTAGTAATTGTCCCGCTGTTGATCGTGGTAGATTTTATTCAACGAAGACCGGACGTCATCCAGCAGTGCGTTTATTTTACCCGCATCTTTACCTTTGACTTTTCCGACCTCCACATTCCAGTTTGCAGGCAAGACACTCTGCTTGGTACTAAACTGGGCAACTTTACCATCGATGGTGATGCGAGCCATGATCATGGCCCGTCCGTCTTTTCTTTCCGATCCTTTTTTCAGGTAGAACAGAATTGAAAATGTGCTTTTCATATCTCACGTTGTTTAGTTCAATTAAGAATAGGGAATATCCCTAAACTTGGAGATAGATAAACTTCGTAAAATGTGGACTTTACACAGTCATTTTCGGACAAATCGTTACCTTTTTTGTCCCTTGAAAAAAAGGTAACGATTTGGTAACGATTTTTTGTCAGTCGTTGTCTTTTTGATGTCTTGGAATGTCGATTCAGTGGCAACAAAAAAGCCTATAAATCTTAGATTTATAGGCTTTTGTCTGAATTCTATCCGGATTTGTCCGGAAGTTCAGCGGAGAAGGCGGGATTCGAACCCGCGATACCCTTTTGAGGTATACACACTTTCCAGGCGTGCTCCTTCGACCGCTCGGACACTTCTCCTAAAAACTTTTACTGAAACTTCCGAGCCGGGGTCGAAGTAGTGTTCGGCTCAAAAAGCGCGGCAATGTACGAAAAAATCCTGAATTATTAAAACCGGACGGCATTTTATCGCAAAAGATATTCCGTCGTAACGTTTACCGGCCCGCTCCGGGAGTGGAAAACGTCAGAAGAACGCGTCGCCGAATATCTTCCGGACGCTCCGGGCGGTCGTCTCCGCCACTTCGTCCGGCGAAATACCGTAAATCGCGGCGATCCGTTCGCAGATCAGCGGCAGGTAACCGCTTTCGTTCCGTTTGCCGCGGTACGGCACCGGAGGCAGGTATGGAGAATCGGTTTCGAGAAGCAGCTCGTCGAGCCGCATGGCCGGCAGCACTTCGGCCACGGCCGATTTTTTATACGTGACCGGACCGCCGATCCCGAAACAGAACGTCCCGACCGCCCGAATCCGCCGGTAATGTTCGGCCGTTCCGCAAAAACTGTGCATCACCCCGCGCAAACCCCGTCCGCCGAAATTCTCCAGCAATCCGCACATCTCGTCCCAGGCATCCCGCGTATGGATGGCGACCGGCAGGTCGTAAGCCAGCGCCAGTTCGATTTGGAAGCGCAACGCCTGCATCTGCTGTTCCCGGAAATCGCGGCTCCAGTAGAAATCGAGTCCGATCTCGCCGACACCGCAGAAACGAATCCCCGCGGGAGGCGCCTGCAAGTACTCCGCCACGCGGTCGAGATCGGCCCGGTAGTCCGGATTGCCATTCACAGAAGTCGGGTGCAGCCCCATCATCGGGCGGCAATACGCCGGATAACGCCTCGACAGGGCGAACATCGCATCGTAGGACTCGCGGTCGACGGCGGGCAATAGCATCTTCCCCACTCCGGCGGCCTGCGCGCGCGCGATCGCTTCGTCCCGGTCGTCGTCGAAAGCGACGTCGTACATATGGCTATGCGTATCGATCAACATCTGACGTAAAAACTACCCCGCAACGAGCGGATCAATCCTGAAAATTCGAGTTCCAACAGCAGCGGCGACAATTCCTGCGGCGCAATCCCGCTGCGCAGGCTCAATTCCTCCGACGATACGGGAACGTCGGTGCCGATCAACTGCAATACCGCTTCTTCCGGCGAACCGGCAAGTATATCGATCGGCGATTGCCTCGCCGGTTTCCGCACCGGTTCAACCGGATCGGCAGGCTGCCAGTTCAGCGCCTCGACCACATCCTGTCCGCAGCATACCATCTGGGCTTTCAGGCTCTTGATCAGGCCGTTCGTTCCGTCCGACGACGAGTCGGAGACGCGCCCCGGAACGGCCATAACGATCCGGTGATAACCGTCGGCCATCCCCGCGGTCACCAGCGAGCCGCCGCGACGGTGCGATTCGACGACCAACGTCCCGTCGCTCAGGCCGGCGATAATCCGGTTCCGGCAAATGAACGAAGAGCGTTCGGTCTTATACCCGCTGCAAAACTCGGTCACCACGGCGCCGCCTTCGTGCACCATGCGGCGGGCATCCCGCGTATGTTCTCTCGGATAGATGCGATCCAGCGGATGCGCGACGACCCCGACCGTAGCGAGTCCGGCCTGCATGGCAGCCCTGTGCGCCGCAATGTCGATCCCGAAAGCCAATCCGCTCACCACCACGGTATCGGGACACAGGCCGGCCACTTCGCGGATAATCCGTTCGCATACGCCGGCCCCGTACACCGTGCAATCGCGCGTGCCGACGACCGTGAGCCAACGTCCCCGGTTCAGATCGATATCCCCGCTGACATAGAGCACATGCGGATAATCAGAACACTCCCGAAGCCGCTGCGGGTAGTCGGGCGACAACGAATCGATAGCCCGGATCCCGTTGCGACGGATCGAATCGACCTCTTTCGCAGCCCGTTCGTGATACTCCCGGCGGCTGATTCGCTGCGCCAGGTCGGGTCTCAGTTCGGCCCGTTCGACGATTTCATCGGCAGTCGCGGCGAATAGCCGTTCCGCCGAACCGAAACAGGCGATCAGATGGATCGCCGTCCTGGATCCCACCCCGGGATACAGCGTCAATGCAATATCATCCACCAACATATGCTGAACGTTTAAACGATCGGTTATCAACTCAATTCAACCGCCCCGGACAAAATACATCGCCCAGGCTTACCGCCGCCCGTACATCTTCTCGTAATACTTTTCGTACTCGCCGCTGGTCACGCTGTCGAGCCACGCCTGATTGTCCAAGTACCAGCGCACGGTTTTTTCGATACCTTCCTCGAACTGCAGGCTCGGTTCCCACCCCAGTTCGTTTTTCAGCTTCGTCGAATCAATGGCATAGCGCAGATCGTGCCCCGCCCGATCGGTCACGTAAGCGATCAGCTTTTCGCCCGCTCCCTCCGGACGCCCCAGCAAACGATCGACCGTCCGGATGACCACCCGGATCAAGTCGATGTTTTTCCATTCGTTGAAACCGCCGATGTTGTAGGTTTCGGCGATTCGGCCCCGATGGTAAACCGCGTCGATCGCCCGCGCGTGATCTTCCACATAGAGCCAGTCCCGCACGTTCTCGCCCCTGCCGTAGACGGGCAGCGGCTTGTCGTGACGAATATTATTGATAAACAGCGGGATCAGTTTCTCGGGAAACTGATAAGGCCCATAGTTGTTCGAACAGTTGGTAATCACGGTAGGCAGTCCGTAAGTATCGTGAAACGCCCGCACGAAATGATCGCTGCCCGCCTTCGAAGCCGAATAGGGACTGTGCGGGTCGTACTTGGTCGTTTCGGTGAACAGCGTCCCGTCGAATCCCAGCGCGCCGTAAACTTCGTCGGTCGAAACGTGGTAAAAACGCCGGCCGTCATAATCGCCGTCCCAATACTCACGCGCGGCCTGAAGCAGCGAAAGCGTCCCCAGCACGTTGGTTTTCGCAAAGGTGAACGGATCCTTGATACTGCGGTCCACATGGCTCTCGGCCGCCAGATGGATCACCCCGTCGATCGAATACGTCCGGAAGATCTCTTGCATCTTTTCATAGCGGCAAATATCTTCTTTTACGAACGTATAATTCGGCGCATTTTCGACATCCCGCAGGTTTTCCAGATTGCCCGCATAGGTTAGTTTGTCGAGGTTGACGATTCGGTAATCGGGATATTTATTTACAAACAGCCGGACGACATGCGAGCCGATAAACCCGGCTCCTCCGGTAATCAGAATGTTCTTTTTCATCGCTTTTTGTCTTTATTTTTCGGTCGGGACGGACAGGATCGCCATGCATTCCCGCAGCGAATCCAGCCAGTAGGGAACACGGACGCCGGCCTCCCTGATTTTATCTTTTGCAAGCACGCTGTAAGCCGGACGACGGGCCGGAGTCGGATAAGCCGCCGTCTCGATCGCTCCGACGCGGATATCGATCCCCGCCAGCGCAAATACCGCTTTCGCAAAATCGTACCACGAGATCGCCCCCTCGTCGCTGAAATGGTACACTTCGAAACCGGATACGCCGCGTTCGGCAAGCCGCAGGATCGCATGCGCCAGATCGGTCGCATAAGTCGGCGTTCCGACCTGGTCGTACACCACGTTCAGCTCATCGCGTTCGCGGCCCAGCCTCAGCATCGTCTTAACGAAATTATTCCCGTACTCCGAGTAAAGCCATGCGGTACGAATCACGCAGGCATTGCACCCGCTCGCTTCGATCGCCTGCTCTCCGGCCAGTTTCGTGCGGCCGTAAACGCCCTGCGGCGCGGTCGGACGGTCTTCCTTCAGCGGATGACAACTCTCCCCGTCGAACACGTAATCGGTCGAAATATGGATCAGACCGATCCCGCGCTCCCGGGCGACGCCGGCCAGCACTTCCGAGCCCTGCACGTTGATTTTCGCCGCCGTTTCGGCATCGCTTTCGGCCCTATCCACCGCCGTATAGGCCGCACAGTTGACGATCAGGTCGATCGCATGTTTCTCCGCCAGAGCTGCGATACACGCCCGATCCGTGATATCCGCCTCCGGGACATCGGTAAATACGAACCGGTGCTGCGGGTACATTCCGGCAACTTTCCGCAGCGAACAACCCAGCTGTCCATTTCCGCCGGTAACCAATATATTCATAGCTTAATACAATACGCCATTAAACAATACGGCATCGCGCAGCAGCGGATGATGCCGGTCTTTCTCAGAAACGACGATATCCGACGCCGGCAGCCGCCAATCGATTCCCAAAGCCGGATCGTCGTAAGCGATCGCTCCCTCGCATTGCGGCGCGTAGAAATTATCGCACTTATACTGGAACAGCGCTTCGTCGCTCAATACGACGAATCCGTGCGCGAATCCCCTCGGAATAAAAAGCTGGCGATGGTTTTCGCCGGTTAGTTCCACCGCCACATGCCGACCGAACGTAGGCGATTCCCTGCGGATATCGACTGCCACGTCGATCACCGTTCCGCGGATCACCCGTACCAGCTTGCTCTGTGCGTGGGGCGGCAGTTGATAATGCAGTCCGCGTAATACTCCATAGCTCGATTTCGATTCGTTGTCCTGCACGAACACCGTCTCGCACACCTTTTCGGCAAACTCCCGCTGCGAAAAACTTTCGAAAAAATAGCCCCGGTGATCCCCGAAGATTTGCGGTTCGAGAATCACGACGCCCTGTAAATCGGTTTCTATAACATGCATATCCGTTCTTTCATATTTAAATTCATACCGTCTTCGACAAACCGGACTACAACAGCCCGGACAGATATCGGCCGTATCCATTTTTCAACATCGGCTTTGCCAATTCCCGGAGCTTTTCCCGCGTGATCCATCCCTTGTTAAAAGCGATCTCTTCGAGACAGGCTACTTTCAACCCCTGTCGTTTCTCGATCACTTCGATGAAATTCGACGCTTCGCTGAGCGAATCGTGCGTCCCGGTATCCAGCCAGGCGAATCCTCGACCCAGCAACTGCACCTTCAGCGCTTTTTCTTGTAGGAACCGCTGGTTGACCGTCGTAATCTCCAGTTCTCCGCGCGCCGACGGTTTGATCGTCCGGGCGACCTCGACCACCCGGTTCGGATAAAAATAGAGTCCGACTACCGCATAATTGGATTTCGGCTGCACAGGCTTTTCCTCGATCGAAAGCACGTTGCCCGCGGCGTCGAACTCGGCAACGCCGTACCGCTCCGGATCGTTGACATAATAACCGAATACGGTCGCATTCCCCTGCTCTCCGGCCTGTGCGACCGCCTCGCCGAGCATCTTCGTAAAACTCTGTCCGTAAAATATGTTATCGCCCAGCACGAGACAAACGTCGTCCCCGCCGATAAACTCCTCGCCAATTAGGAACGCCTGTGCCAATCCGTCCGGAGAAGGTTGTTCGGCATACGCGAAACGCACGCCGTAATCCGAACCGTCGCCGAGCAGCCGCCGGAACATCGGCAGGTCTTCGGGCGTCGAAATAATCAGGATATCCCGGATACCGGCCAGCATCAGCACCGATATGGGATAGTAGATCATCGGCTTGTCATAGATCGGAAGCAACTGTTTGGACACCCCCTTGGTAATCGGGTAGAGCCGGGTACCGCTGCCCCCCGCCAACACAATACCTTTCATAAAACTATATTTTTTTCAATTCGTTACACAAAGATAGCTTTATTTGACAAAAAAATGTGTCGAACCGGCAAATACGCACGATCCGACACACTTTTTATTTAAATAGAACTTTGAAAACGATAAGTGCCCGAAACCACTTCGTACAACGCCTTGCCGTTCTCCATCCGCAAGAACCGAACGCCCGGGGCCTCCGCCGCCGGACGGCCCGATTCGGTGATCCCTTCCGCCGACGCAGCCGGCACGTGAACGACCGCCGACGTATTGACCGGCACCGTCACGTCGAGCGTCAACCGCTCGCCGTCGCGCTTCCAGCCGCTTTCGATCCGACCGTACATCGAATCGTGCCACGCCTCGACGAAAGTCAGATCGCCGACCACCGACGGGTCGATCACGAAACGTTTGAATCCGGGATATTCCGAAACGCAACGGATCCCGGCCAGGTACTTGTAGAAATAACCGCTGATCAGGCAGAACGGCGGATGGTTGCGCGAAGCCGAGCCGTCCCACGTTTCCCACATCGTATTGGCTCCGTTGGCCACCATAAAGCCCCACCCCGGATAGGCGGGCTGGGTCGCCAGCCGGTAAGCCAATTCCGGATCGACTTGCGGCAACAGATCCATCAGGGCCATCGTACCGACGAAGCCGGTTCCGATGCGGCCGTCGTACTTCTGCAGATCGGAAATCAGGTTCCGCTGTACCGCGTCCCGGTCGCTCTGAGGAACGATCCCGTATTCGAGCGGAACGACGTTCGCCGCCTGGCGGTACGGAGTCGGCTTATCCCCGTGATAGGTCTTCGTAGCCGGATCGAAAAACTCGCGGTTGAAACTCTCGGCGATCCGCGCGGCCCAGGCGTCCATCCGCTCGGCTTCCTGCGGGCGATCCAGGTAACGCGCGATCCCGGCGAGGTATTTCACGACGCGGTAGTGCGAAGCCGTCCCGTAAAGAGTCAGCCCTTCGGGCGGCGCCATCTCATAAGATTGCAGCGTATCGGACAACGTCATGTGCGGCGACACCCAGTCGCCGAGCACCTCGCGGATGATCTCCGGCTTGCCGTCCGCCTGACGCAGCAGGCTGCTTTCGGCGAAACGCTTCATCGTTTCGTAATGCCGCTCCACCACGCGGCGGTCGCCGTAATAGCACAGCAGATCCCACGGCACGAACACGATAGCGGCCGGCCACACGGTCGAAATGCTCTGGTCGTACCCGGTCGACGGCGCCACGGTGCACAGTCCGCCGTTCCGGTCGGCCGTACCGGCCAGGTCGGTCGCCCATTTCGCATAGAAAGCCGCCATATCGAAATTGTAGATCGCCGTCTGGTCGGTCATATAGGTATCGGCCGTCCAGCCCTGCTTCTCGCGGTGCGGACAGTCGGTCGGGATGCTGTGGATATTGTTCAGCAGCGTCGCGCGCGACATCTGCTGCAAACGGTTGACCGTCTCGTTCGAACAGACGAACGATCCGGCGTCGGCCACGTCGGTATGCACCGGAACGCCTTCGACCCGCTCGACGGTAACCCCCTCGTCCGCAGTCACGCGGATATACTGGAAGCCTTTGTACGAAAAACGACATTCGAACGTCTCCGGCCCGCCGCCTTTAAGAATGTAACCGTTCTGCTGCCGGATATTGATCGACTTGTCGTAAAACGACGCGTAATCGGGATCGCCGATTTTGAATTTCATTTTCGACGGATGGATATCCGGCACGAGTTCCGGATCGGATGGCAGTTCGCAGTACTCCACGAGCACCCGCGCTCCGGCCGGACCGCTGACGCGCACCCGCGCCCACCCGGCGATGTTCCGGCCGATATCGTAAGCCGTACGTCCGTTCCCTTTATCGAAGGTTTTGACCGGGGCGATCGGAGCGAAACAACGTACCGGCGGCATCATCTGGGCATACAGCGGCCCGCTGCCGTCGACCACGGCCGCGGGCCTCCAGCCGTCCGCGACGAATCCCGGCCGGTTCCACCCGGCTTTCTCTTCGCGGGCGTCGTACAACTCCCCGTGCCGGGTATCGTCGTAAAGAATCGGACCGCCGGCGGTCGTCCAACTGCCGTCGGTCACTATATCAGCAGTCGTCCCGTCGGCGTATTCGACGCTGAGCAACGCGATCGCCTTCGGCTGTCCGACCCACAGGGAGCTGCCCAATCGCCAGATATCGTTGCACAACGGGTTGTACTGTCCGCGTCCGACCATGATCCCCAGCGCGTTGTCCCCGCGCCGGACATCGGCGGTCACATCGTAGGTTACGTAAAACGTCCGTTTATGAAAATTCGTCCAGGCAGGATCGAGGACGTGATCGCCGATTTTTTCCCCGTTCAGAAAGGCTTCGTAATACCCCACCCCGGTCACGTACAGCGTAGCTGCCTTCACTTTCTTCCCGAGCGCGAATTCTTTGCGAAACAGCGGCGACGGATCGTAATGCGGAGAAGCCATATCGTACAGTTCCCAAATCGTCCGGCCGGTTCCGACGAACCACGGCCACGTCGGTTCGCGGTGACTGTTCTCCCGATCCTTGTGAGCCTGCCACTGCTCGCGCCACTGCGCATCGTCGCGGTAGGCAATCCAACGGGCGCCGCCCCAATCCCGTTCGGTCAGCAGCCCCATGCTCCACATCGCGGGCTCGCTCCACGGCCCCGCCTTCCCCGCGGCATCCCACACCTGCACCTTCCAGTAACAGCGCATACGGGATTCCAGCGGCTTGCCGGCATACTCGACCTGAATCGACCGGTCGGAAGGCACCCGGCCGCTGTCCCAAAGATCCCCCCGATCCTTTTTCAGCAGTTCCGCAGAAGAGGCCACCAGAATGCGGTAAGCGGTCTGGCAGTCCCCGCGCTTGCCGGAAACGACTTTCCAACTCAGCCGCGGCGACGTCACGTCGATCCCCAGCGGATTATCGAGGTATTCGCAACGCAGCCCCTCCGTGCCGGCCGCCCGAAGGCCGATATTTCCGGCCAACAGCAATCCAAGTAAAATGATCCTTTTCATGAATTAAAATTAAGTTCGGTTATTTCGGGGCAGCCGTCCGGCTACCCAATCGGTTAGTTCGACGAATTGAGCGACATTCAACACCTCGGGACGCAGCGGGAAAAACGCATGTTCGTCTCCTCCCAGGTCGCCGAACGCGGCGCGCAGCGAATTGCGGATCGTCTTGCGGCGCTGGTTGAAAACGGCCTTGACCACCCGGGCGAACAGCACCTCGTCGCAACCGAGTCTCTCTACCCCGTTGCGCGTCAGCCGGATCACGGCGCTCTTGACTTTCGGAGGCGGGTTGAACACCCCCTCGCCGACCGTAAACAGGTACTCGATATCGTAAAAAGCCTGCAAAAAAACGCTCAGAATCCCGTAGTCTTTCGTACCGGGCTTTTCGACTATCCGCACGGCCACCTCGCGCTGCACCATCCCGACCGCTTCGGGCACCCGGTCGCGGTATTCCAGAATTTTGAAAAAAATCTGCGACGAAATATTGTACGGGAAATTACCGATCACGTTTACCCCGTCGGGAAACCGCTGCGCCAGATCCATTCGCAAAAAATCGCCGTCGATCAACCGCGGCGCGAACTGCGGATAATGCTCGTGCAAGTAAGCGACGCTCTCGGTATCGACTTCGGCGCCGTAGAGCGTAATATCCGTCCTTTCGAGCAGGAATTTCGTCAGCACGCCGGTGCCGCACCCCACTTCGAGCACCGTGGAGCAACGATCGGCCCGCAGGCTGTCCGCAATCCGTTTCGCGACCGACAAATCGGTCAGGAAATGCTGACCGAGGTGTTTTTTGGGTTTTACATACATAGGTCTCTCCGTCACGTTATCAGCGCACCAACATCACTTTGCCTTTCGAATCGGTCCGTACGCTGCCGTAATTGATCGACGGGATCGTTTTCCGGGCTTCTTTCAGGTCGATCACCGCATAATACGGATCTCCGGCATCCACACGGGACTTCACCTCGTCGAATTCCTCCTTCGCCACCGCCATTGCGTTTTTAAAATTGGCCTTGCTCGCCTCCCATTTCTCCTCCGCCGTCGTCAGAGCGTCCAGCCGGACGTTACCGATCATGGTCGTTTCGAGAAAATAAGTCAGATCCCCGTTCGCATCGCCGATGCCCAAAAACATGTGATTCGGTTTCAGAATCAAGTACGGAAACAGATCGAACCGTTGGTAGATCGAAGCCAGCATGCAGGTTCCCTCCACGCAGTTCGCCTGCGCGCTGGCCAAAGCCTGACTAAAAAAACGAACGTTTTGCACCCTGACATCCTCCGCCTGACCGGGAATTTGGGTCGCATTGCTGTAACTGACCCCAGTTTGCTGCAAAACGTACCAGATCGCGCACATCTGCTGAAACAGGTAATTTTCATCGCCCGACTGGTAACCGTTGAATCCCGACGGCAAAGCGACCTCCTGAAGCGCCTGCTCCATAATCCGGTCGATCTCCGGATTTTCCTCTTCGACGTAACCGGCGAACATCTCGGGAATTTCGACCGCATCGTCCTCGTTGACGACCAGCCCCTGCGGCCGTTCGTACGGATATACGATCAAGGCGTTCACACACTGACTGACCGAACGGCACGAAAAGGTGCGATCGACGGTACAAATCTCCCTGCCGTCGGCCGAGATCGTCCAGCGCAGCGCCAGGTTGCGCGTCCGGTCGAACCGGCGCAACGCATCGTACTTCCAGACCATGCGGGGCTGCATCCACAACGTATCCCCGCTGCGGGGCAGCGTATATTGCCCGACGACCTCTTCGTTGAGCTCGCTTTCGTGCATCTTCAGTTCGATCGTCGCCCCGCTACGCGGACTCACCAGCGACAGCTTGAAAATATCTTTCGTCAGCAACCCTTCCACATTCACGCCCTGATAGTCCGTTACGAACGGAATCATGTAAAGATAAGAGGTGTAAATCTGATCTTCGAAGCCGCGGGGCGTCAGCACCACGTCCACAGCCACGTCTCCGGCCGCAAGCGGCGGATCCGACTCATCTTTGCTGCACGCGCACAGCGTAAAAACCGCTGCGGCCAAACACAACGATCCGTTCCAAATCCTTTTTCGCAACTTCATTACACCCAGTTTATTCATAATCAGATTATTTAAACAATTTCTAATCACAACGCTTCGTCCTTTCCTCCATTATGCAGGGAAAGCCCCCCGGCAATTAACGTTATGCCGGACCCGTATCGGACGAGTCCGGCATCATTCCGCCGTATTACCGTTGATCAGTTCCCCATTTCGCTCATGAACCTGGCCCTTACCAGCCGGATCTCCTCTTCGGTGAAATCGGGGCCGAGCTCCTTGACCGCCTCTTCGAGCGAATCGCTCTCGGCGTCCTCCTTGAAATAGAGATAGATCTCTTCGGCCTTCTCCTCGTCGATCACCTCGTTCACGTAATAGCCTATATTGAGTTTCGTCCCGGAATGGATGATGGCTTCGATCTCGCCGAGCAGCTCTTCGAAATCCATGTCGCGCGCTTTGGCAATGTCTTCAAAATCCATCTGACGGTCGATGCTCTGAATGATGAACACCTTGTTGCCGCTCTTGTTGACCACGCTCTTGACCACCATGTCCTGCGGACGGACGATGTCTTTTTCATCGACGTATTTCTTGATCAGTTCGACGAACGGCTTGCCGAACTTCTTTGCCTTGCCGACGCCGACGCCCGTGATGTTCTGCATCTCCTCAAGCGTAACCGGGTACTGAATCGACATGTCTTCGAGCGACGGATCCTGGAATACCACGAACGGCGGCAACTCCATCTGCCGGGCCACCTTCTTGCGCAGGTCCTTCAGCATCGCGAAAAGTTCCTCGTCGGCTACCCCGCCTTTGCCGGCCGGCGGCGAAACCGACTCGTCGTCGTCCGTATCATCGTACTCGTGGTCGGCGGTCATCATCACCGAATAGGGATTCTCGATATACTCCTCGCCCGCCTCGTTGATCGACAGCAGGCCGTAATTCTCGATGTTGCGGTCGACCAGCCCGAGGATCAACGCCTGGCGCACTACGGCTCCCCAGAAACGGTCGTTGTGATCGTCGCCGATGCCGAACCACTCGCTCTTATGGTGATTATAAGACTTGATCAGGGCGTTGTTGCGACCGACCAACATGTTGACCAGGTAGTCGGCCTTGAACTTATCGCCGATGGCCTGCAACACGCGCAGCAGCAACCGCAGGTGGTCGCGTCCCTCGAAACGCGGCTTCGGATTGACGCAGTTGTCGCAGCAACCGCAGTTCTCCTCGGGAAACTCCTCGCCGAAATAGTGCAGCAACGTCTTGCGGCGACACACCGAACTCTCGGCATAGGAGACCGTCTCCTGCAACAACAGCTTGCCGATCTCTTGCTCGGCCAACGGTTTGCCCTGCATGAATTTTTCGAGCTTCTGGATATCCTTGTAACTGTAAAAGGCGATGCACTGCCCGCCCCCGCCGTCGCGGCCGGCGCGGCCGGTCTCCTGATAATACCCTTCGAGACTTTTCGGAATGTCGTAATGGATCACATAACGCACGTCGGGCTTGTCGATCCCCATCCCGAACGCGATGGTCGCCACGATTACGTCGACCTGTTCGTGCAAGAACTTGTCTTGGTTGCCGGCCCGCGTCGCGGCATCCATCCCGGCATGGTACGGAGCAACCTTGATGTTGTTGGCGGCCAGCAGTTCGGCCAGTTCCTCGACCTTCTTGCGGCTCAGGCAGTAAATGATCCCGGACTGTCCCTCGTGGTTTTTGATATAACGGATAATATCCTTCGTGGCATTCGCCTTCGAACGGATCTCGTAGAAAAGATTCGGCCGGTTGAACGACGACTTGAATACCGAAGCGTCGAGCATACCGAGGTTCTTCTGAATGTCCATCTGTACTTTCGGCGTAGCCGTCGCGGTCAGCGCGATCAGCGGCGCCTGCCCGATCTCGTTGATGATCGGACGAATGCGGCGGTACTCCGGGCGGAAATCGTGTCCCCATTCCGAAATACAGTGCGCCTCGTCGATCGCATAGAACGATATTTTGATTTTCCGCAGGAAATTGACGTTATCCTCTTTGGTAAGCGATTCGGGAGCGAAATACAGCAATTTGGTTTTCCCGGCCAGCACGTCCTCTTTGACCTTCGTGACGGCCGCCTTGTTCAGCGACGAATTCAAAAAATGGGCGACGCCGTCCACCATGCTGAACGTGCGCATCGCATCGACCTGATTTTTCATCAACGCGATCAACGGCGAAATGACGATAGCCACGCCGTCCATCATCAGCGCGGGAAGTTGATAACACAGCGATTTGCCGCCTCCGGTAGGCATCAGCACGAACGTATCGTTCCCATCCAGCACGTTGCGGATCACCGCCTCCTGATTTCCTTTGAAATTATCGAATCCGAAATACTCCTTTAAGCAATGATATAGCTTAGAAACCTCTTTATCAGACATCTACATCCAATATTATTTGACAACAAACCTATTTAATAAAGGAAAGATAAGAATAATTTCCGAATTTAACTAACTTTGTAGAAAATTTTTCGCACACTGCGTATCCAACCCTATGAGACTATACACGAAAGACCTGGTAAAACGCTATAAAACCCGCACGGTGGTCGACCATGTGTCGATCGAAGTCAACCAGGGGGAGATCGTCGGACTGCTCGGCCCGAACGGCGCCGGCAAGACCACGACGTTCTACATGATCGTCGGACTGATCAAGCCCAACGAGGGTTCGATTTTCCTCGAAGACCAGGAACTGACCAACGAGCCGGTCTACAAACGCGCCCAGAAGGGGGTCGGCTACCTGGCTCAGGAAGCTTCGGTATTCCGCCGACTGTCGGTCGAGGACAACATCCGGGCCGTCCTGCAGATGACCAATTTCACGAAAGAGTATCAGAAAGAACGACTCGAAAACCTGATCGAAGAGTTCCGGCTGACCAAAGTGCGCAAAAGCCTTGGCATCCAACTTTCGGGCGGCGAACGACGACGCACCGAGATCGCCCGGGCGGTGGCGATCAACCCGAAGTTCATCCTGCTCGACGAACCGTTCGCCGGGGTCGACCCGATCGCCGTCGAAGACATACAGAGCATCGTGGCAACCCTGAAAAACAAGAACATCGGCGTTATCATCACCGACCACAACGTGCACGAAACCCTGTCGATTACCGACCGCACCTACCTGTTGTTCGAGGGACGCATCCTGAAAGCCGGCACGGCCGAAGACCTGGCCAACGACGAAATGGTGCGCAAGGTCTATCTGGGACAAGACTTTAAACTGCGTTAACACATGGACATCACCCTATCCGAAGGAACCGTATCGGGCAGCGTTACCGCCCCCGCATCGAAAAGCTACGCGCAGCGGGCGATCGCCGCCGCGCTGCTGTGCGAGGGCGAAAGCGTCCTGTCGAATATGGTGCAGTGCAACGACACCCGCGCCGCGCTGCAAGTCGCCGCCGACCTCGGCGCGAAAATATCGGCTCACGAAGACACATACACGCTGCACGGCGGCCTGCATCCGCGCAAACGCCAACTGAACATCGGCGAATCGGGCCTGGCGACCCGCCTATTCACGCCGATCACGGCGCTCTGCACCGAAACCATCACGCTGACCGGCAAAGGATCGATCCTCAAACGCCCGATCTCGATGATGGAAGAACCGCTGCGGCAACTCGGCGCGACGGTCAGTTCGCAAGGAGGCTACCTGCCGATCCACATCCGGGGAGCCATCCGCGGCGGCAACATTACGGTCGACGGTTCGCTCAGTTCGCAGTTCATCACCGGGCTGCTGATGGCGCTGCCGCTGGCCGCACAGGACACGACCCTGACGGTCAACGACCTCAAAAGCCGGCCGTACATCGACATGACGATCGGACTGCTGAAAAATTTCGGCATCGACATCAAACACAACGACTACCGGCAGTTCTTCATCGAAGGAGGCCAACGCTACGTCCCGACGCGCTACCGCATCGAAGGCGACTGGAGCGGCGCCTCGTGCCTGCTGGTCGCAGGAGCCACGGCCGGTCGGATCACGGTCGAAAACCTGAATCCGCTGTCGCTACAAGCCGACACGGCCATCATCGACGCCCTGACCCGGGCCGGGGCCGAAATCACGACGACGGCCGATTCGGTCACCGTCCGCCGTAACGAACTGCACGCGTTCGAATTCGACGCGACGCACTGCCCCGACCTTTTCCCGGCGCTCGCCGCGCTCGCCGCCAACTGCGACGGCACTTCGATCATCCGAGGCACACACCGGCTCATCCACAAGGAGAGCAACCGCGCCCAAACCCTCGCCGACGTTTTCGGCGGCATGGGAGTTGCGGTGGACATCGAGACGGAGAACGAGATGCGGATCATCGGCGGAACGATTCACGGCGCTACGGTCAGCAGCCACAACGACCACCGGATCGCCATGGCGGCGGCGGTAGCGGCGCTGAACAGCGACGGGGCCGTCACGATCCGCGGAGCCGAAGCGGTCGACAAATCCTATCCGGAATTCTGGGACGATTTCAGAAATCTGGCCGGACGCGAGGCGGAAGATAAATTGTAAATAATTACGGATACGCACAGGCTTTTTCACTTTGCGACGGGCCTGATCCTAAAAATAAACCGAAATGAACAGTTTTGGCAGATTATTCAGAATTTCCATATTCGGAGAGTCGCACGGCGAAGCGGTCGGCGTGACCCTCGACGGAGTACCCGCGGGACTCGAACTCGACGAGACCTCTTTCGAAAAAGACCTCGGCCGCCGCAAAAGCGGCAAACGCGGCACGACGCCGCGTAAGGAGAGCGATACGCCGCACCTGCTGACGGGCGTCTTCAACGGCCGCACGACCGGCGCGCCGTTGACCATCCTGTTCCACAACGAAAACACGCTGTCGGGCGACTACAAAAACCTGATCACGCATCCGCGCCCGTCGCATTCGGACTGGGTGGCGATACAAAAGTTCAGGGGATTCGCCGATTACCGCGGCGGCGGACACTTCTCCGGCCGGCTGACCCTCGGGCTGGTCGCGGCCGGCGTGGTAGCAAAAAAAATACTGGGCGGCAAGATCCGGATCGAAAGCCGCATCCTTGAGATCGACAACTGCAACAACCCGGACGATTTCCCGAAAGTCGTCGAAGCCGCGCTGCGTTCGCAGGATTCGGTGGGCGGTATCGTCGAATGCACGGCCACCGGCGTACCGCACTCGCTCGGCGAACCGTTTTTCGATTCGGCGGAGAGCGTCATCAGCCACCTGTTCTTCTCGATCCCGGCCGTCAAAGGCGTGGAATTCGGCGCCGGATTCGAAGCGGCCCGGATGCGCGGCAGCGAGCACAACGACCCGATCATTTCGCCGGACGGAACCACGGCCACGAACAACGCCGGAGGAATTACCGGCGGGATCACCAACGGCAATCCGGTCGTGGCGCGGGTCGTCGTCAAACCGACCTCCAGCATCTCGTCGCCGCAAATCACGCTGAACACGGAAACCGGGAAACCCGAAGAGTTGAAGATCAAGGGCCGTCACGACGCCTGCATCGCGCTGCGCGCACCGGTCGTCGTCGAAGCGGCGATGGCCATCGCGTTGTGCGACCTGACATTAATCGCAAAGTCGCAACGTCCATAGCGCGGACGATCGGCGGAAACGGGATTCCGTACCTTCCGGCCGGCACTCCGGACAATACGGAAGGTACGTTTCCCGTTAGCACGGATAGGATACTCTATTATTCACGGAAGGTTTGGCAATTACGTTTAAATTATATACCTTTGCGGTCTGTTTTAGCATAGGATGAGTACGCTTACAAAATGTTCCATAGCCCATAAGGCGCTGAGTGTCGGGACACACCGATTCGATTTCAAAATCGGCGATCGCTTTTTCGAAGCTTTCGAAGGATCTGAAATCCATCGGGGAAAAGCCGATGTACAGGTCGTGCTGAACAAGCAAAGCAACCTGCTGACCCTCGATTTCAGGATCGAAGGGGAAGTCTGCGTGACCTGCGACCGCTGCCTCGAAGAGTTCATGATGCCGGTCGGCTATACGGGAACGCTTGCCGTCCGCTACAGCGAAACGGAGCAGGAAAGCGACGGCGAGGTGATGTGGATCGGCCCGTCCGAAACCGAGATCGACTTGTCGCAGTACATCTACGAAAGCATCTGTTTGAGCTTGCCTTACCAGCGGGTGCACCCTGTCGGCAGCGATGGTAAAAGCGGTTGCGATCCGGACATGCTGGCGCGGTTCAACATCGTAAGCGAAGAGGAATTCGACCGGCTCACCGGCAACGAGCAGACCGAAACGCTACAAGACAAACTAAAAACGAAAAAGTCTACAAACGAAAAATAAACGAGAATACTAACAGTAGTAAATATCTTTAAAAATGGCACATCCTAAACGTAAGATCTCGAGCACGAGACGGGACAAAAGAAGAACTCATTACAAAGCCGAAGCACCTACGATTTCTACCTGCTCGAACTGCGGAGCAGCCGTGCTTTACCACCGGGTATGTCCCGAATGCGGATTCTACAGAGGCCGCTTAGCGATCGAAAAGAAAGCCGAATAGAGTCCTAAAGTCATAACCGTATGACGAAAATAGGAATTGACGCAATGGGCGGAGATTATGCTCCGCAGGCGGTGGTGTCGGGTGCCATCAAAGCGTCCGGCCTCATCGGCAGGGACAGCAAAATCGTCCTGTTCGGAGACAAAGTCCGGATCGAGGAGATTCTGTCGCGCGAGAACTGCCCGCCCGACACGTTCGAAATCGTACCGACAACCGAGGTTATCGGCATGGGAGACAATCCGTCGCAGGCATTCCGCCAGAAACCCGATTCCAGCATCGCGGTCGGCTTCCGTTACCTGATGGAACAGAAAATCGACGGTTTCGCGAGCGCCGGCAGCACCGGGGCGATGATGGTCGGCTGTATGTGCACCGTCAAGCAGATCGAAGGAATCATCCGCCCGGCCATCTCGTCGGTCATCCCGACCATTGACGGCGGCGAAGTGATGCTCCTCGATGTCGGACTGAACGTGGATTGCAAGCCCGAAGTGTTGTGCCAATACGGTACGATCGGCAACCTGTATGCGCAGGGGGTCATGCACAAGGAAAACCCGCGCATCGCCCTGCTGAACATCGGAGAAGAGAAGGAGAAGGGCAACCAGCAGACCAAAGCCGCCTACGAGATGATGGAAAACTGCCACGATTTCAATTTCGTCGGCAACATCGAAGCCAAACACCTGTTTTCCGGTGAAGTGGCCGACGTGGTGGTATGCGACGGGTTCGTCGGCAATACGATCATCAAACAGGTGGAAGGCGTCTATTCGATGGCCCTGCACGACGGTCTGAAAAACAGCTATTTCAACAAACTCAATTACGAAACGGTAGGCGGAACCCCGGTACTGGGCATCAACGCTCCGGTGCTGATCGGTCACGGCTGTTCGAGCGCCGAAGCGATCAAGAACATGGTGCTCCAGACCGAAAAAACCATCAAGGCTCAGTTGGATTCCAAACTACGAGAAAGATTTAGTTAATGGCAAAAAAGAAAACCGCAGCAATAACTGGCGTCGGCGCATATTTGCCCGATTACATTCTGGACAATATCGAGTTGAGCCAGATGGTCGATACATCCGACGAATGGATCATGTCGCGTATCGGCATCAAGACCCGCCACATCCTGAAAGGAGAAGGGCTGGGCACCTCGTTTATGGGCGAAAAAGCCGTCCTCGACCTGCTCGAAAAGACCAATACCGACCCGATGGATATCGAAATGGTGATCTGCGCAACGGTCACCCCCGACATGTTCTTTCCGTCGACGGCCAATCTGATCTGTTACAAGACCGGGATGAAACAGGCGTTCGGGTTCGACTTGTCCGCAGCCTGCAGCGGCTTCCTGTTTGCACTGAACACGGCTTCCAAATACATCGAAGCCGGTACGCATAAAAAAGTGATCGTGATCGGCGCCGACAAAATGTCGTCGATCATCAACTACAAAGACCGCAACACCTGCCCGATCTTCGGGGACGGCGCGGCAGCCGTGCTGCTGGAGCCTTCGACCGAAGGCTACGGCGTACAGGACGCTATCCTGCACTCGGACGGCGGCGGCGGCCAACACCTCTACATGAAGGCGGGCGGCTCGGCCTATCCGGCCACGCACGAAACCGTCGAAAACAACTGGCACTACGTCTATCAGGAAGGACAGGCCGTATTCAAAGCCGCCGTATCGAACATGGCGGATACGTCGGTCGAAATCATGGAACGCAATAAGCTGACTCCGGACGACATCGCCTACCTGGTTCCACATCAGGCCAACCTGCGCATCATCGAAGCGACGGCCCACCGCATGGGACTCGCCAAAGAGAAGTGCATGATCAACATCAACAAGTTCGGCAATACAACTGCGGGTACTATTCCGCTCTGCCTGTGGGACTACGAATCGCGGCTGCGCAAAGGCGACAATCTGATCCTTTCGGCTTTCGGCGGCGGTTACACTTGGGGCTCCATTTACGTCAAATGGGCCTATAACGGCGGCGATTTTTCGAAATAACCGGATAACTTTTATTCCCTTTTACGGAGAGGATAAATGGACGGTCTCATAGTTCAAGGGATAGAACGGAAGTTTCCTAAACTTTAAATGCAGGTTCGAGTCCTGCTGGGACCACAAGCAGGCTGACAATCATTAGATTGTCAGCCTGCTTTATTTCAACAAAGGGCTACGGTCTTTTAAAAGCCCCCTGGCCCCGTTTGAAGACGAAACCGGAATATCCCGCACGTCCCGATCGCCGGTATGCTCTACGATCGCACAAAATTTTCGCGTGACGACCGGAGTACGATCATCACGCGAAAAGAATCGAATAACCGACGACCGTGCGGCATCAACCGCGCTTTCGGCCGACTGTCGCTACGGCATCATACAAACCCTCCGCAGGCCGATCCATGCATAAGAAGTCCGGGTGTTCCGATCGACCAGTTCGAGTCGCAGATTGCGGCCGGAAAAGGCCGAAACGTCCATGTATCGGTGCGTAAGACTGTGTACCCCGGCCGACAGCATGACAGCCAGCTCGCGGCCGGTATCGGCGTCCAGCAGCCGAATACAGAGCGTTTCGTTCCCGTCGGGATCTTTCATCGCCGTTCCTCCCTGGGTGTCGAAGTCGAGCTTCGCACACCACTCCGGCAACCGGAACGCCGGCGACAATGCCCGGCCCACGGCGGTTTCTCCGTTTTTGGCCAGCGAATTCAGGGTCGCTTCGTTGAACAAGGCAGGCACCGGAGCGACCGAGAACGCATCTCCTTCGATCTGCCACCGGGACAGCGAATCGGGAGCCGTCAGATCGAACAACGGCACCGGGGGCAACCGGCGGGCGGGCGGAAACCACGGCGTACCGGCCAGCGCGCCGAAACGGTCGGCCGAATAACCGGTAACGGCCACCAGTCCCAGCGCGGAAATATCGTCCAGCGCTTCCAAGTCGATCCACGCCAATTCGCGGATACGTTCCAAATCGAGCTCGACCACCGCGAAGACACCCGAACGGGTGACCGCTGCCGCGCTGCCGCTCCACCATACCGGCTGCGGAAAAGCCGGAGCCCGGCCCTCGGGCCGATCGGCCTGAACCGGAGAAAGCAGCGACAACGGAGGAGCCGTCAACGAACGGTTCTGCTGCGTCGTCGCGAACTTTCCCACGGCCGACGGCGGGCACGACCAATCCAGATCGCCCGGAAAACTCAGCGTCCGCGTCACCTCGCCCCCTTCCGCATCGCGCACGGTGATACGCGCCACGCGGGTGAACATATCGGCATTATCGAGCAACGGCACGAACAGGAAATAAAGTTTTTTACAATGCAAACCGTCGCCCGGAATCCGGATAAACGGAGTTCCGTTGCTGCGCGACAAAGCCGCGAAGCGGTGCGACGGAACCCGGAACGATAGCCCAGGAATCTGCGGCACACGGAACTCGCGAGTCGTATCGAGCGCCTCCATCGGCGGCGGGCAGGAGTGCCAGGGCGGATGATAAAAGGCCTGGTATTTCCGGACTTTCTGCCACGATTTGTCGGGCGTATCGAGCAATCCGTCGATCGCGATCGGACGCAGATTCTCTTTCAGGAACGAATCGAACGGCCCGGCTTCCGGCAGGTCGCCGAACGCCAGCCTCAGCGGAAGCGACTCTCCGCCGGGCAAGGTCAATTCGGCACAATTGACGCCCGGCGCAAAGAGCGTTGCGTCGCCCGCTCCGAAAGCGATATTCCGCCGGCACTCGCTGCGCGGCGCCAGATCGACGCAGAACGGGAAAGCGGCTTCTCCGACACGCAGCACGGCCCGGCCCGTCACGGCCCGGTCGGTATTGTTTCGCAGCAATACGTCCGCCGACAAAGAGTCCGTAAACTTCAATCCGCCGAGCGGTACGGCCTCGAACCGGGGCAATACGGTCAGGTCGACCGGAATGTAAAACCCGACGCCCTCGCCGGTCTGGGCGCGCACGAACAGCGTACGCCGGCTGAAATTCAGTTCGCCCAACGCCCCGAACGACCGGTACTCGTCGAGCAATCCCTTTTTCAGAGTCCCCCGCAGAACATTTCCGTCGGTGCATACCGACGCCAATAAGCCGCCGCGGTCCTCGATTCCGAGCAATTCGGCGCCCTGCAGCGCGACCTGTAACGATTCGCCTTCGGCCACCGATCCGGGAACCGAAAGGTTCAACGGCACGGGATCGAACGTCACGACAATCCGCGAATGATTCTCGGCTGGCAGTTCGGCTTCGGCGAACACGCCGTCGATACCGGACCGCAGGCGAACCGGAATCGGTTCGCCGTGATCGGTCAGCCGCACGTTCGTGCAAACAGGTAACGACCATCGGATTTTCCGGGCGAGTTTCGCGGTCGTATGCAGGTCGTATTCGAGCCGGTTTCCGGATCGCCGGAAATCGACCCGATGGTTTTTCAGCCGCATCGAAGCGGAAGGCCAATCGTCCGGAAAATTGGGCGACACCCGGATATACCCCTCCGGAGCGTGCATTTCCAGGCCGAAAAGCGCCTCGACCACAGCCGCCACATACAACCCTGCCGGAGCCGAGAAATAAGCCGGAACCGCTTCGGTCGAAACTTCGGGCCACGATCCCCGGTGGTTGTCGTCCATTACCCAGCCGGCCAGCGCATGCAACGGATCGGACACCCGGTTGCGCAACCCGGCGGCCGCGTATCCCCACGCGCCCCACGGCTGCTGAGCGGCTCCGGCCTGCATTCCCCAGGTCCCGACCGCATGATACGGAAAATTATTGGAACAATAAATCGCTCCGGAGCTGTCGGTCAGCCGGTCGGACAGGTGTCGGAGCGACGTATAGGAATCCAACAGGTCGGTTATCCCGAAAATAGCCGGATAGGTCAGCGTATGGTACTGTCCGTCGAGCCGGGGATTGCCCTGCAGATCGTCGAAATAGACGAACCGCCCGAGATCGGAACGCCACAATTTCGCGCGCAGCCGCGAGACGGTCTCGTCGGCGCGGGCGCGCCACAGCAGCGACGCGGTAGTATCCCCGAGTCCGGCGGCCAGTTCGCTGCGAGTACGCATCATGTTGATCCCTTCGACCGACGGGGTCGTTCCGTCGCCGGCGGTAGCCACGTAATCTTCCTGATTGCCGATCTGCAGACCCCAGCCGAGCAGCAAATTGTCATTCCTGTCGTATTCGGCGAACGTCTGGCCGATTACCCGGTCGAGCACGGGCGCCGTCGCGGCGGCAAAATCGAGGTCGCCGGTAAAATTCCAGTAACGGCGCACCTGCCATGCCCAGAACTGGTTCGTCCCGCCGAAATCGCGACGCGTAAAACCGAACGGCGCGAAATGCGGGATCGACCCGTCGGAATTGATCATCTCGGCCTGTTTGAGCGTCGTGGCGCGCGAACGGTCGGTCTGACCGAGCCACTCGGCCGCCGCAGTCTGCTGCATGTGCCACAGCGAAGTCCAGTGATGGATGCACTCGACCCAGCCGTACGGATCGACCCAGGTATATTCGAGCGTGGTCAGCGCGCTGCCGAAGGCCCGGTCGAGCAGCGAATCGGGAGTCTCGATCCGGTTCGCAAGCAATTCCCCGTAATGACAGTCGACATCGGCCAACGCCCGGGATATATCGAGTCCGGAGATCTTCGCCACCCGGGCCCGGTCTTCGGCAAAGGCGAGCAACACTTCGCCCGACCCGCCGGCGAAAGCGCAGTCGAGGTACTCTCCCCCGCCCTCGCCGCGCCGGACATCGACGACGGCGGAAGTTCGCACTCCGGTAATCGCGCTATGTTCGCCGGTGGCGATCAAGTAGGTTTTACCCTGCTTGTCGATCCGGTTGTCGCGCGGGTCGAGCGACTCGAACGGCACTTTGTTCATATCCTCGAAAGCCGACCGTTGCCAGAACGATTCGCCGATCATCAGGCGCACCGTCGCTTTCGGTTCGGTGCGGATACTGTACACGGCGGCCCCGACCCGGGTGGATTCGCCCGTACCGACCATCAACGGCGTAAACCGGCTCTCGACCTCGACGCCGCCGAGCCGGAAACGCGCCTCGACGCCGCCCGGAAAATCCTCCACGCGGATATCGGTCGCCTCGGCCGCGGTATAAATGCGGCCGTCCACCTCGACCTGCGGCACGATGCGCGCGAGGGCCGTATATTGAATCCCGTAATTCTCGCGCACGTAAGTCAACAGGCGCGATACCGGAGCCCGTTCGTAAGTGCGTACCAGCGCATAGTTCCAGGCCGCCATCCGGTCCATCGGCTGCCGTTCGAAATGTTCGGGAGCCAAGGATTGCGTTCGTGCGAGAGATCCCGTTCCCAACACAACCGCCGTTAGAAAAAGCTGCGCAAAGCGCAAAAGTCGTATTCGTTTCATAAGCAGGTTAGGTTAGAACTGTAAAGGTACGTATTTTACTGGATTTCCGATCTCGATCTGCACGGAATTTCTTCCGACACAACCGTTTGCCGCTTCCGAACTATTATCTATCTTGCAGAAGAAAATCCCGACGGGAACGAATTTTGCAGACACCGGGAGAAGGTCTGCGGCGGGGATCGCCATCGTCCATTTTCCGCCCGAACCGTCCGGATCGTCCGGCTGCATGAAAATTTATTAAAACATAATCTGATGAAAAGATTCGAAAACAAAGTAGCGCTCGTAACCGGAGCGGCCAAAGGAATCGGTTTTGCCACGGCCGAGCGGCTATGCGCCGAAGGGGCCTCGGTCGTCGTGGCCGACTACGACCTGGAAGGAGCTAAAAAGGCCTGCCAAACCCTGAACGACGCCGGAGGAAACGCCGTCGCCGTCTATTTCAATGCGGCGGAACTGGAAAGTTCGCGCGACCTGGCGGCGCATACGCTGAAAAATTTCGGCCGGATCGACGTGGTCGTCAACAACGCCGGGTATGCCGATCCCAAACGGGACGCCGACCTGCTGCACGCCGACCTGGATTATTTCGACGAAGTGTTCCATGTGATGGTTCGCAGCATGATGGTCATTACGCAGCAGGCAGTCGCCTGGATGACGGCCAACGGCGGCGGCGCGATCGTCAACGTCGCGTCGATCGGAGGGTTGACCGGCAACCTGACGGGCTGCTATTACGGCATCTGCAAAGCCGGTTCGGTCAACTTCACGCGGTACGTAGCCACGCAGTACGGCAAAGCCGGCGTGCGATGCAACTGCGTCGCGCCGGGACTGGTGTTGACCCCGGCGGCCGAACGGTCGCTGACCGACGAGTACAAGGAACTGTTCATCGCGCACAATGCGGTGGATTACGCCGGGCAGTCGGAAGACATCGCCGGAGTGATCGCCTTCCTCGCTTCCGACGACGCCCGTTACGTGACCGGGCAGACGGTCGTGGCAGACGGCGGCTGCACCTGCCACAATCCGACGGTCAGAGACATGCGCGCTTTTGCGGAAGGACAGACTACGTTCAAATAAAGGAAAATACGGTGCAGGCCAAGGCCCCGCAGACCGTAAGCATAACGGCAGGGACGACACAACAGCCGTCCCTGTCGGTTTTTACAGCACTGTATGTTGAAACTGGGAAAAGAATCCGTCGTCCGGTGAAACGAATATGACATGCCCCATCACAATACCCGTTTCATCCCCGGAATACTCCGCACCAGATAAACCAGCGCGAACGACACGACCGTCGCGCATATTCCGATAAAAAGAAACTTGACCGTTCCGCTTCCCATATCGAACCCGTCGAATGCATATTGCAATCCGATGATGACGAACAGGTGGAAAAAATAAACGCCGTACGCCTGATCGGCCAGCCATCGGCGGAAAGGAGACGTCCGATTGAATCTTACTCTGTACAGATAGATCAGACCGAAACTCAGCGACAGACAGAGGAGCGCTTCATACCACCACCAATTCTTCCAGATATTGTTTCCCAGAAAAGGGTAAACCGGACGCAAATAAACCAATAAAACCATCAATCCCGCCACCGCGAGCAGTACCTTCCCCACCGACGGAGACAATGATCCGAACCAATCGTTCCGGTAAGCGACAATTCCCAGCGCAAACATCAGAACGTATTGGGGAAGATGGGCGGGTTCGCTACTCAAAAAACCTCCCAGCATTTTCCAGTGGTCGATCGGATTTTCCAACCGGACATAATAAGTAACGGCGGATAACCCGGCTGCCAAAAGCAAAACACGCAGTAAATTCAACCGCCTGTCCCGTTTCAGTCCCCATTCGTATTTTCTGCACGCTTCGTAAATGCAAACATAGGCCAGCGAATAAAACAACAGATGTTCCAGAAACCACGTATGAGCGAATTCCGCTTTTCCGGTAACCGATAACGACAATATCAGCACGACCAGCATGGGAACGCCCAAGCGGATCGCCCTTTTGCGAACAAATTGCTTCGTACCGCTTCTATCCAGGCTTCCGGGTATAAAATAAGCCGAAATCAGAAAAAACAACCCCATAAAAAAAGCCGCGTTCACCGGAAAGAAATTTCCGAGCCAACCGACATATTCATGCGATAAGGAAGGGGAGTAAGGCCACGCTCCTCCGTCGCCGTACGCCTGACCGGCATGATGAAATACGACCAGTACCGTGAGAAGCACTTTCAAATTATCAAGGTAATGGCATCGTGTAACGGAAGGAAGCGCAGTAGTCGGCATAAAAAGATCAATATTCGGGTCAGTATTTATAAAGATACGAAAAATTTTTCCCTATTCCAAATTGAAAAGGCGGGGACTTCCGGAATCGGGATGATTCCCTGAAGTCTCCGCCTTTTGTTACGAGGCAGAATCTGCCGTTTGCAGGTTACCGGGAACGGAAAGCCGTTCCCGTCGGAACATCGCGCGAAGTAAAAACTTACCCCCGGATCGAAAAATTTATTTCTTATCCGTCTTCGACGAGCTCTTCCCGTCCATCGTTTTTTTCTTCATGTCGTCCGAATCTTTGGGGCGTGATGACGATCCGCATCCGCATCCCCCTTTCTTAGTGCTTTCCATAATACGATAATTTATAAGTGAAACATTCTTTACTTTTTTCGGTTATTGCTGTCTTTGTTTTTTATGGCTCAGCAGCGAAGCGATCCACAGCAACACGATCGCCCCGACGAGCGACGCGATCAGGCTGCCCAGCGTCCCGACGGCGACCAGCCCGAACAGGCTCAGCAGCCATCCGCCGAGCACCCCGCCGACGATACCGATCACGATATTGAGCAACAGGCCCGAACCGCTGCCCTTGACGATCAGACTGGCGATGTAGCCCACGATGAGCCCGATCAATAAATACCACAGAAAATACATAATTCCGTTTTTTATGTTCTACGAACGTTTCCCGGAATACATCAATACCCGTGCCATGTCGGCCGGGAAAAGAGCGGAAAACCGTAGGAAAAAGGTCAGAATTGCAGCGTGACGACGCCCCCGTATGGGGCAGGCTCCGCAAACGCCTGTTCGACAGAACACGAGCCGGCGACCGTGCGCGCGCAGGCGATCACCCCGCCGTGCGTAAAAAACAACACGCGACTCAGGCCGGCCGCTTTCAACCGGCCGATAAAAGAACCGACGCGGCCGCACATCCCGTCGAACGACTCGCCGCCGGCCGTCGGCGCATACATCCAGTCGGCGAACCATACTTTCAGCCGGGGATCGGAGATCGCCGTCCACGGCCGCATCTCCCACGCCCCGAAATCCATTTCCAACAGGCTGGATTCCCGCACGGCGTCCGGCCAACCGCAGAAAGCCGCCAGCCGCTCGCAACGGCTGAGCGGACTGGTGTAAACGGCATCGAACGGCGGCGTCGGCAAAGCCGCCGCAACGGCGGTCGCCTCCTGCGGAAACGTCGCCTTCAGCGGCACATCCGTCCGTCCGTAGCAAACGCCCGGCGGAACGTCAACCGAGGTATGCCGCACCAGTACCGCTTCCATAATATCGGTATAAAACGACCAAAGCCACATAAAACGAGCCCTCGCACAACAGGAATGCCGCACCGCAGCAATCCCCCGTGTACCCGCCGATACGGCGTCGCATCTGTCGAATAAGCCACGCAATGCACGCGAACGGCGCAAGCCCGGCAAGCCAGTAAGGCGGATAAAACAGCGACAGCATCGGCAGCACACCGAACGCCGCGCCGCAAACTATTTCGCCGACGCGCATCGGTGCATACACCACGCCGGATTTGCTCTGAGCCGCCGGACGCGCGTAAGGCAGGAAATTGATCGTCATCGACGCGACGAACTTGCAGAACGGATCGCCGCAAAGCACTGCCGCACACGCCACCGGAACCGGCAGCGAAGCGAGCAGCGCGACGAGCAGCCCGAAATAGAGAATCAACCCGATGATTCCGTAACTGCCTGTACGGGAGTCTTTCATAATGGCCAGCGTCTGCTCCCGGGTTCTACCTCCGCCGAAACCGTCCAGAAAATCGGAAAGCCCGTCTTCGTGCAACGCCCCGGTCAGCAGCACCCGCGCGATAACCGCCGCCAGCACGGCCGCCGGCACCGGCAGTAGGAACGCCGCACCATACAACACCCCCGCCGTCACGGCAGCGGTCAGCCACCCGGTCGCGGACCAATAAGCCACCACCCGCCGGTAACAGGCGTCCGGAACCCGCACGACCCGCCACAGGGGCAGGCGTGTGAAAAAGATCAATGCGGCGGCAAGCTGTTTCATTTCAAAATCCGTATTAAAATCGAGGGCGGAATTTCGTCCGGAACGTTCCGCTGCAATCACCCGCAGACATCGCAGCGCGCACTCCCCTCTTCTAAAAATATTTGGTAACGCCGGCGTCGCCGAACGAAGCCATTTCGGCGAGCATCCGCACGGCCGATTCGACGATCGGATAAGCGCACACGGCGCCGGTTCCCTCGCCCAGACGCAGGCCGAGGTCGAGCAGCGGTTTCGCTCCCATCGCATCCAGCAACAGGGCGTGTCCCGACTCGTCTCCCCGGTGCGCGAACACCGCATAGTTCAACACTTCGGGATAAAGCTTCGATGCGGCGAGCATACAGTTGGTCATAATGAATCCGTCGACGAGGATCACCATTCCCAGCTCGGCGGCCTGCAATATCGCCCCGACTGCCATCACCATCTCGTAGCCGCCGAACCAGCGCATCACGTCCTCCACCGAACGATCGCCCGCATATCCGTCGAGCGCCTGCCGCAATACATGGCATTTACGGCGCACCCCGGCCGAACCGAGTCCGCTGCCGGCCCCGACGCACTGTTCGAGCGGAGTACCGGTCAGGCAGGTCATCCACATCGACGAAGCCGACGTATTGCCGATCCCCATTTCGCCGAAACTGATGACGTTGCAACCGTCGTCGCGGCACATCGCAGCGACCGAAGCGCCGCGTTCGACGGCCAGTTCCATCTCCTCGCGCGTCATGGCCGCCGTATCGACGAAATTACGCGTCCCGCGGCGAATCTTCAGGTCGATCAGTCCGTCGGCGGCAGGCAGCTCGGCGTCGACGCCGGCATCGACCACTCTCAGCCGGAAACCGTGCTGCCGACACAGGAAACTGATCCCCGCCCCGCCTTTCAAGAAGTTATCGACCATCTGCCGAGTCACTTCTTTCGGCGACAGGCTGACTTTCTCTTCGGCAACCCCGTGATCGCCGGCAAAAACGATGTTGTACGGCCTGTCGAGCGACGGGGTAAGCGTCTGCTGTATCCACCCGATCTGCAAAGCCAGTTCTTCGAGACGGCCGAGCGATCCGAGCGGCTTGGTCAGCCCGTCAATCTTCTGTTGCAACGCCGTACGAATCTCCGCATCGGGCGTCTTTATCGCAAAGTTTTTCATCACCTATTTAACTTTTATCGGTATGCCGGACACCATCAGTACGACGCTTCCGGCACGTTGTGCAATGTATTGGTTGACCCACCCCTGCAAGTCGGTAAAACGGCGCTGCAACGGATCGGTCGATACGCCGCCGAGCCCGATCTCGTTGGTCACGAAAATAAAGTCGGCATCCTGCGCGGCCAACCGGTCGAACTCGCTTTTGACCGCGTCCAGCGCCCGGTCGACATCCGAATCGAAATCGTAAAAAAAATTCGTGCACCACAGCGTCACGCAGTCCACCACCACCGTCCGGCCGCGAAAATCACGGCGGCTCAAGTTTTTCGGTTCCTCGACCGTCTCCCACTGCGGCCCCCGGTCGGCACGATGGCGTTCGATCCGGAGTCGGTGCTCCTGGTCCCATACGCGCGAAGTCGCCAGGTAGACCGGACGATCCGAACGCTCCAGCGCCAACCGCTGCGCATACGAACTCTTCCCCGAACGGGCGCCTCCCGTTATCAAAGTAATACTACCCACAATCGGTTTCGTTTAATAATTCTATCCATTCGGCGAACGATGCACAGCGTACCGCAACACCGTCCGGACGGAAAAATTCGATATTGTCCGCCGCATGTACCCTGAGCCGCATTCCGTCATTACCGTCCGCGCCGGACTGCGCCGCGTAGCCGTTTCGCATCAGCGCATTCCGGGCCCACAGTAGCAACCGATCGTCGGCAGCCTCGACGGACACGGTCCGCCCCACCCCGCCGCAATGCCGAAAACGGCCGTTGTCCGGATCGAATTCCACGTCGCCCCGGCTGAAAAAACGGTTCAGCGAACCGTTCAGCACCAGGTCTTCGGTCGTTCCACACAACAATCCGTTCTGCTGCGACATCAGCCACAGGCTGTCGGCCAACAGCAGCGCCTGATCGACGTCGTGCGTCGACAGCAGCACGGCCTTATGCTCCTCGCGCGCCAGGCGGTGCAGCAGGTTCATCACCTCGATCCGGCTGATAATATCCAGAAAAGCGGTCGGCTCGTCGAGCAGGATGACCGGGCACTGCTGCGCCAGCGCCTTGGCGATCATCGCTTTCTGACGTTCCCCGTCCGACAGTTCGGCTACGTAGCTTCCGGCTTTGCCTGCTATTCCGACCGCTTCCATCGCCCAATCGACGACCCGCCGGTCCTCCGCGCCGAGATTTCCGAAAAAACCCGTATAGGGATACCGACCGAGAGCGACCAACTGATGCACCCTCAGTCCCCCGGCATACACCTTATCGGTCAACACCACGCCGACCAACCGCGAACGACGGGTCTCGGAATACTTCCCGAACGGCTCGCCGCACAAGCGGAGCTCGCCGTCCAACAGCGTCCGCCCGCCGCCGAGCGTCTTCAGCAACGTCGATTTACCGGCGCCGTTCGGGCCGAGCAGGCAGGTCAACTCGCCGGCACGCAGCGAAAACGACAGACCCTCGTGCACACGCCGGACGCCGCGCCCGCCGAGGCGGTAGCCGATCGAGAGGCGCTCTCCGGTTATCACGCAACGACGCTCCATCAGTTGAAATATTGTATCCGTTTCTGGTTCACGATCACATAGATAACCACCGGAGCGCCGACCAGCGGAGTGATCGCGTTCAGCGGAATCACGCCCGATGCGCCGGGCAGCAGGCTGATCAGGTTGCACAGCAGCGCGACGCAGGAACCGGTCAGCATCACCGCCGGCAGCAACAGCCGGTGATCGGCCGAACCGGTCATCAACCGCGCCAAATGCGGTACGGACAACCCGATAAAGGCAATCGGCCCGCAAAACGCCGTCGAAACGGCCGTCAACACCCCCGTACAGATCAACAGCAAGATCCGCACGCGCTGTACGCGCACCCCGAGATTCTCGGCATAGCGTTCGCCGAGCAGCAATGCGTTCAGCGGCTTCATCAGCAGTAGCGCGACGAACAGTCCCGCCCCGATCAGCAGCGCGAACAGCGGCATCTGCCGCAACGAAACGCCCGAAAAATCGCCCATTCCCCACAGCATGTAGGAATACACGCCGTCCGACGTCGCGAAAAAATTCAGCAGCGAGATCATCGACGAGGCCAGGTAGCCGACCATAATCCCGATAATCAGCAACATCACGTTGCTGCGCACCAGGGTCGAAAAAAAGATGATGATGCACAACACCGCCGTCGCTCCGACGAATGCGCCCGATACGACGGCCATATAACCGCTGAGCATGAAACCGCCCGTACCGCCGACCGTCCCTCCCAGCATCAGCATCACCAACGCCACGCCGAGACTCGCCCCCGTATCGATCCCGAGAATCGACGGGCCGGCCAACGGATTGTTGAACACGGTTTGCAACATCAGTCCGGAAGTAGCCAGCGCCGCACCGGCCAACAGCGCGGTCACGGCCTGCGGCAACCTCGATTCGAGCACGATAAACGACCACGAAGCCTGTCCGGCCTCCCCGCCCGTCAGGATGCCGAGCACCGCCCGCAACGGAATCGGCACCGACCCCAGGAACAGGCTGGCCGCAAACAGCACCGCGACACAGCAAGCCGCCGCAACGATATACCGCACCGAAATGCTCACTGCCGCATCCTGTTAAAATACCGCAACCGGTATCCGGGTATCGTCCCCGGATGAAAAATCTCGATCAGGTCGCCCAACACCCGGTCGGGATGCATCGGCATTTCTTCGTAATAAGGCGTTTTCCCGGTATTGCAGACGAAAATATTCCGTTTTTTAAAAGCGTCGAAATGCCGGTAAGGTTCGTACTCCGTCTGCAGTTCCGCATAGGTCAGTTCCTGCGGCGCATTGTATTTAATAAGCCAGAAATCGGCTCCCTGTCCCTTTTCGAACACCGTCTCGAACGCCAACGGCACCGAACCGGTAGTCGGGTCGTCGGCCCAGATGTAATCGGCCCCGGCATCGCGGTACAAGTTGGCAATGTAACTGCGGCCCCCGGGAACATACCATGCCGATCCGTATTTTTTCTCGGACAGTACGGTCGGACGCACGCCCACCGTATCCGTCATCCTGCACAGCGAATCGTATGCCGCCGCCGTCTGCCGGAATAGCGAATCGGCCCGCTGTCCTCTGTCGAAAAACAACGCCATGAAACGCATCCATTCGGCCCTTCCGAGCGGCGTAACCTCCATATAATCGACGCATTCCATGATCGGAATCGCCGTTTTTTCGATCCGTCCGTAACCGACGTTCTTGAACGGCGAAGCGATGATGATGTCGGGCGCCAGGTCGATCACCTTTTCGACATCCGGCGACGAAGCCTCGCCCAGGTCGGCAATAGCACCCCGGGCCACCCCGTCGCGAATAAAATCCAGGTCGATATAACGGGGCTCGCAAACCCCTACGATCCGGTCGCCCACCCCCAGTTCGTCCAGCATACCGCAGTGCACGGCCGAATAAACCACGACCCGCTGCAACGGCGTCCGTACGATATTTCCTTCCGGAAGTCCAACCGGCAGCGGCCTCTCGCGGTCGACGAGCACATAACGACGCAGCAACCGGAGGCTGTCCCACGGACTGAGCACGTCGACGAGCGTATAATCCCGGAAATGCTCGACCCGATAATGCCGGGCATATTCTATCCGGAACGCTTCGCCGGCGCCTTCGCCGGATTTCCGGCCCGATCCGCACCCCGCTCCCAGCAGTATGACGGACAAAAAAAGAAAAAACGATCGAATCAATCTCATCGGAATACCCATATTTTCCGGTTGAACTTACAAAGTTACGCAAATTACCGATCCCCTACAAACCGAAACAAGGACAGATGAGCACCTTATTCAGATCCTCATCCGTCACTCAGGGGGAAAACTACTTATCATATTCGTAAAAAACGTCGTTCGCAGGGCGTCGATCCTGTAAAACCGTTTTTCCGTAATATTCGTCCGGCTGCTCCGAAATAAAATAAAAGAGGAAGAAAAAACGCGAACCCGGACAACTCCCGTCCGACCCCCGCAAAGAATCAACCCATTCCGCTTTTTACCCGAAGCACAAATGTTTCAAACGAATCGAGGCAGGTCTTCTGGCTCGCCTCACATCCGGCAGTCTTCCCATCCTTACGACAGTGACTTTCAGAATCGCCGGACATTTTCCGAGGCTTACAGCTGCGGGTACAGCTCCGGGATTGAAACGACGTTTCGCACCGGATTCCCTATTACGGCCATTCCGCGTCGCTGCGGTCGGGCCACCTTGATTCAACTGGAAGCAAAGGTAAAGCGTTTTTACGAACAATCAAACGTTCCCGACGGTTTCCGGTAATTTTTTTTGCACATTTTGTACACAAACGAAAAAGCCGGCGAGTTTCACCGGCTTTTATAGGATTCGATCCCACGCTACATTCCGTAGCTCAGCAACGAGATCCGATCGTACACCACGCTCAGGACTCCCAACAGCAGGATACCCATGCTACAAGCCACCAGACTGGCACGCATGTACCCGTCGCTGCGGAACGCGGCGATCGGCGCCTCGTTCTTGTTGATGAACATGGCCCTGACCACGAGCAGATAATAGTACAGCGAAATAATCGTATTGATCAGCGCGATCAACACAAGGATGTAATACCCTTGCTGGGCGGCGGCTGCGAAGATGAAGAACTTGCTGAAGAATCCGGCGAACGGCGGAATCCCGGCCAGCGAGAACATCGCCAGCGTCATCACCAGCACCAGTTTCGGATTCGTTGCGTACAATCCGTTGTAATCGTCGATCGTCACCTTGCCGGAGCGGTTCTCAATCGCCGAAATCACGCCGAAAGCGGCCAAGTTGGACACCATGTAAACCAATATGTAATAAACCAGCGAAGTCATACCGAGAGCCGATGCGCTGATCACTCCCAGCACGATGTAACCGGCCTGCGAAATCGACGAATAAGCCAGGAAACGTTTGATATTGCGCTGTCGAATCGCGAACAAGTTGGCGATCGTGATCGTCGCGATGATTACGCCGTAGAGCACGCCCTGCCACTGGGCTGCGATCGGAGAGAACACCTTCATCAGGATCGTCATCAGCACAAACACGGCAGCCCCTTTCGAGATGACCGACAGGTAAGAGGTAACGGTCGTCGGAGCGCCCTGGTAAACGTCGGGCGTCCACTGGTGGAACGGCACGAGCGAAATTTTGAAGAACAGCCCCACGACGAAGAACAGGAAAGCCATGATCTGCAACGGCGAACCGTTCACGGCGGCCGGGATGTCGTCGAAATAGAGCGTTCCGGTCGTACCGTAGATCAGCGACATACCGTACAGCGACAGCCCCGATGCAAAGACGGCGTTCAGGATGTATTTGGCTCCGGCTTCGGCCGATTCGCGTTTGAACTTATCGAAAGCGACCAACGTAGCCATCGGGATCGACGCGGTTTCCAGTCCGATAAAGAAGAACAGGAAGTTGCCGGCCGAGATCATGAAGTACATGCCCAGCAGCGTGGTCAGCGTCAAGAAATAGAATTCGCCGCGCTTGTGGACGGTCGTATCGCTTTTGAGCCAGCCCTCGGCCTGCATCAGCACGATCAGCGTCCCGACGTTCAGGATGCTTTTGACGACGCCCATCATCGGCGTGTACTGGTACATGCCGCCGAATGCTTCGCCAGCGACTCCCGGCACGATGTTCAGCAACGTATGTACGCCGAACAGAATGCACGCTACGGGCTGGAAATACCGCAAACCGTTCTTCGAAGCCATCAAATCGTAGAGCAGCAGGATCACCATCACGGCGATCAGCGACAGCTCCTCTTTCATCATCAGAAAATTACTGTAATCCATATAGCGTCCTCTATTTCATTAACTGTTGTACAACGGGCAGCAAACTGTCGTTGATCATATTCGACACCCACAACGGCGCCATACCGAGTCCGGCGATCGCCACGATCAGCACGACGACCGACAGGCGTTCGAACCACACGGCGTCGGTCAGCGCCAGGTGATCCTTATTCAGTACCGAACCGTAAAACACCTTGCCCACCATCCGCAGGATATAAACCGCCGTAATCACGATCGACGAGCAGGCGACGATCGTAAAGACGCGGTGGAACGTATCGGTATGCTCGAACGAGCCGACGAACACGGTCATCTCGGCTACGAATCCGCTGAGTCCCGGAAGCCCCAGCGACGCCAGTCCGGCGATTACGAAGCAGACGCTCAAAAACGGCATCACCTTCATCAGACCGCCCATCTCGCGGACATCCCGCGTATGGGTGCGTCCGTATATCATCCCGATCAACGCAAAGAACAAGGCCGTCATCAGTCCGTGCGACAGCATTTGCAACACGGCGCCGGTCATCGCGGTCTGGTTCAGCATCAGGATCGCGAACAGCACCAGTCCGCAGTGGCTGACCGAAGAGTAGGCGTTGATGTATTTCAGGTCGGTCTGCTTGATTGCCGAGAACGCTCCGTAGACCACGCTGATACCGGTCAGCGTCAGGAAAATCCATGCCAGTTCGTTGGCCGCCTCGGGCATCAGGAAGATCGCCACGCGAAAACAACCGTATCCGCCGAGTTTCATCAGCACCCCAGCATGCAGCATCGAAACGGCCGTAGGCGCCGAAGCGTGACCGTCCGGCGACCACGTGTGGAACGGAAACATCGCGCCGAGCACCCCGAAGCCGACGAACGTCAGCGGGAAGAACAGGTACTGCGCGCTCATCGGAATCGTATGTTTGGAGATTTCGAGAATATTCATCGACAGTTGACCGCCTTCGGGCGCCGAATGGAAATAGATGCCGAGGATGCCGACCAGCAGCAGCGCCGAACCTCCCATCAACATCAGCGTCAGTTTCATCGCCGAATACTCTTTCCGGCCGGTTCCCCACACGCCGATCAGCAGGTACATCGGGATCAGCGCCACCTCGTAAAACATGAACATCGTGAACAGATCAATCGAAATGAAGAATCCGAACACCCCGATCGACAGCAGCGAGAACCATGCGAAAAACTCCCGCGGTAGCGGCGACATTTTCCACGAAGCGAACACCCCGGTAAAGACGATCACCGACGACAGCAGCAACATCGCCACCGAAATACCGTCAACGCCGACCGAATAGTGGATATTCAGCGGAGCGTACCACACCGCATCGGCCGTGAACAGCATTTCGGCGCCGTTCCCCGCGCTGCGTTCTCCCAGATACATCGCCACCAGCGCCACGGACAGGCCCAGCAACAGCGAGGCGCCGACTACCATGATCGCACGGATGCGGCGGATGTCCTTCGTGAGGAACATCGCGCAGGTCATCAGCAGCGGTATCAGTACAAATAAAGATAAAAAGTTCATATCCGTATCAACTTATTTTATTCAACAAAACAGCACCAGTACGGTAATCAGCAACAATCCCACGAGAAATACGAACGCATACTGCTGCACCTGTCCGGACTGCAATCCGCGAATCGCCAGCGACATCCGGTTTGTCACCAGCGCCAGCCCGTTCATCGCGCCGTCGATCACATGCCGGTCGAACCACGCGATCGAACGCGAAACGCCGTTGAAAATGATCCTCTTGGTAATGAAAAGATATACCTCGTCGATGTAGAAGCGATGGCTAGCCGCACGGTGCAGGCCGCTGAACGTACGCGCCAGACGATCCGGAATCGGACTGTGCTTGCGGTAAAACACCGTAGCGACGGCGATCGAGATCAGCGCAATCGCGATGCTCGTTCCGGCTACCGTCCAGTCGAGGTGGATGATGTAGTCGGCCCCGTCGCTGCTGACGAACTTGCCGAACGGGATGAACCCGGCAACGCAGGTGACGGCGGCGAGGATAATCAGCGGCGTCGTCATTACGCCGGGGGCCTCGTGCGGCTCATGCTCGTGCTTGGCCGGAGTTCCCCAGAAAATATTGTAGTACAGACGGAACATATAGAACGCCGTCAGCGCGGCGATAAAGCTCATCACCCATCCCATAGCGGGCGCGAACATGAATGCCGCGGTCAGGATCTCGTCCTTGCTGAAGAAGCCCGAGAACGGCGGAATACCCGAAATCGCGAGGCAGGCGACGAGGAACGTGATATGCGTAATCGGCATCTGCTTGTGCAGGCCGCCCATATGGCTCATCTCGTTGCTGTGCACCGCATGGATAATCGCGCCGGCCCCGAGGAACAGCAGGGCCTTGAACATCGCGTGCGTAAACAGGTGGAACATGCCGGCCATGTAACCGAGCCCTTCGTGTCCGCCGTAGCCCGACACGCCGAGGGCCACCATCATGAAACCGATCTGCGATATAGTCGAAAAGGCCAGCACGCGCTTGATATCGGTCTGCACGCACGCGATCGTGGCGGCAAACAGCGCGGTAAACGCGCCGACGTAGGCAATGCCGTGCAGCACCTCCGGGGTTTCGAAATAGTAGACCGGGAAGAGCCGCGCCACCAGATAGACGCCGGCCACGACCATCGTCGCGGCATGGATCAGCGCCGACACCGGGGTCGGGCCTTCCATCGCATCGGGCAGCCAGATATGCAGCGGGAACATCGCCGACTTACCGGCGCCGCCGATAAAGATCAGCGCCATCGCCCATGCCAACGCCGAAGCGCCCATGAAGGTCGTCCCGGCAGCTTGGGAGAAGATCGCACGGTCGCCCGAAGTCAGCAGTCCGAAATCGAACGTCTGCGTAAAGAACGACAGCAACAGGATGCCGATCAAAAATCCGAGATCGGCGAACCGCGTCACGATGAACGCCTTTTTCGAAGCGGCGATCGCTTCGGGCTTCGTATAGTAGAACCCGATCAACAGGTAGGACGAAACGCCCACCAGCTCCCAGAAGATATACATTTGGAAAATATTGGTCGCCACGACCAATCCGAGCATCGAGCAACTGAACAGCGACAGGAAAGCATAGTAGCGTTCGAAACCGCGTTCGCCCTTCATGTAACCGAGGCTGTAAACGTGCACCATCAGCGACACGGTCGTAATCACGACCAGCATCATCACCGAGATCGGGTCGAGCAATACGCCCAGGTCGATGTGCAGGTTATCGGTAAAACGCAGCCACTCGATGTTGAACGGCACCCATTTCTGGTAAATGCCGTCCACCTTGGCCGTCGTGAAGTACTGCCAGGCCGTCCCGTAAGCGAGCGCGGTCGTCACGGCCATCGACAGGGTGCCGACGAGTCCCGACGCGCATGCTTTCAGTTTCATGCCCAGCAGACCGAGCACCAGGAACGTCAGCAGCGGCAACAGTACGATCAGTATCGTGTATTCCATATTGCGTAGTTTTTTCTGTCCTTAAAGTTAGTCTTTCAGTTCGTCGAGGTTTTTGACCTCGATGTTACGCAGGTTGCGGTAGATGTTGATGATGATCGCGATGGCGACGGCGGTTTCGGCCGCTGCGATGGCGATCGCGAAGATCGTGAAGAAAAACCCTTCGAGCTGTCCGGGGAACAGGTAACGGTTGAACACGGCGAAATTGATATCCACCGCATTCAGGATCAACTCGATGGAGATCAGCACGGCGATCAGGTTGCGCCGGGTGATGAACCCGTACACGCCGGCGAAAAACATCACGGCGCTGACGATCAGGTAATATTCCATTTGTATTTCCATAGCGCTATTTCCGTTTACGTGCAATCAACAAACCTCCGACGATACAAGCCAGCAACAGCACGCTGACCGCCTCGAAAGGCAACAAATACTGGTATTTCCCGGTTCCCATCATCGCGTGGCCGATCGTGTGCATGTCGATCTCCCCACCGGCGAACTGCGACGGGCCGAACGAATGGGTCACGAGCAGGAAGATGCAGAGCACCGCGCCGGCCACCGAAGCGGCCAAGCCCGCGACGACGCGGCGGTTGCGCAGCGGCGTCTTCTTCTCCTCGTCGGAACTGGTCAGCAAGATCGAGAAAACATACAGGACGACGACGCCGCCGGCATAAATCAGCAGTTGCACGGCGCCGAGGAACGAATAGTTAAGCTGAAAATAGATGCCCGCCGTGGCGAAAAGCACGAAAAGCAGATATGTGGCAGCTCGCAGAATCCGCTTCGTGGTCACCGTCATCACCGAAAAGACGACGATCACCGCAGCGAGAAACGCAAAACCGGCCTGTTGCAAGGTAATTTCCATTTCCGTCTATTTTTTTTCTAACGTTGAACCTTCGTGATTGAGCTGACGCACCAGTTTGTCGCGCGTGAAGACCGCATGCTCGAACTTGTTGTCGAACTCGATCGCTCCGTGCGGGCAGGTGCGCACGCAAAGCTGGCAGTAGAGACAGCTTCCGATGTCGTACACGTATTTGGTAAGCACCCGCTTCTTCTTACCCTCCTCGTCGGTTACGGTCTCGGAGATCACCTTGATCGATCCGTTCGGGCAGTTCATCTGACAGATCCCGCAGGCTACGCACTTGTGCTCGTTGTTCGCATTGTGCGGCATGACCAACTCCCCGCGGAAACGGTCGAAGATCTGCAGCGTATCGCGGTTTTCGGGATACTGCTCGGTCGTCTTCTTACGGAAGAAAACCCGTATCGTAACGCGCATCCCCTTCAACAGCGACGACAGCCCGCTGAAAAAGGAACTTATGTAATTCTTAAAAGCATTCATATTCCGTTTGTTTATAGGCCGGTTCGGCGGTTAAAAATGCAATCCGAACGCAACGATAATCACCATCAGCAGCAGGTTCAGCAGGTTCAGCGGCAACAGGTATTTCCATTCGAGCTTCAGCAGTTGGTCGATCCTCAGTCGCGGGAACGTCCACTTGAACCACATGATGACGAAAATAACCACGCCCACCTTCACCAGAAACCATACGATCGACGGAATAAAATCCATCACGGCGTTGAAGCCTTCCCAACCGGCGATGTGCAGCGGCATCCATCCGCCGAGGAACATCGTCGTAGCGACCCCCGCGACGATAAACAGGTTCAGGTACTCGGCCAGGTAGAAAAAACCGAAGTGCATCCCCGAATATTCGGTATGGTAACCGGCCGTCAGTTCCGAGTCGGCCTCGGGCAGGTCGAACGGCCCCCGGTTCGTCTCGGCGGTACCGGCCACCAGGTAGATCAAAAAAGCGATCACCGCCGGAATGTGCCCCGTAAAGAGGAACCAACCGTCGGCCTGGCGTTCGACGATCTCGGAAAGCTGCATCGTTCCGGCGAACACGACCATCGTCATCAACGACAGTCCGATCGACAATTCGTAACTGATCATCTGCGCGCCGCTTCGCATCGCGCCGATCAGCGAATATTTGTTGTTACTCGACCAACCGGCCAGCAGGATGCCGACGATCCCGATCGACGACACCGCCATCAGAAAAAAGATCCCGACGTTGAAATCGAGCACTTCGAAACCTTTGGCGAACGGCAGGCAGCCGAATGCCAGCACCGACGAAATAATCACGATGTACGGCGCGAGGTTGAACAGGAAACGGTCGATATGGTTGATCGTGATCAGCTCCTTGATCAGCATCTTGATCATATCGGCTACGCTCTGCACGGTTCCGTAAGGCCCCACCCGGTTCGGCCCGAGGCGGCACTGGAAAAAAGCACAGACTTTGCGTTCGACGTAGATCAGCGCCAGCGCGATCACCGCATAACCGAGCAACAGGCACAGGCCGATCAGCACGCACTCGGTGAGCGTCACGCCCCAGGCCGGCATCATCCCGCTCAGCGTATCGTGCACCCATCCGGTCACCGCGTTGAAATCAATACTGTCTGTATATGTATTCAATAACATATCGTTGTTGGATTAAAGTTTGTTATCTGTCGATATCGGGTACCACGTAGTCGAGCGAACCGCCGATCGCGATCAGGTCGGCGATCTTGCTGCCGCTGGCCAGGTAATCAACCACCGATACGAGCGGCAGTCCCGGCGAGCGGAACTTCATGCGGTACGGGAACTTGTCGCCCCGGCTTTCGATGTAAACGCCGAATTCTCCGCGGCTCGCCTCCACGCTGCTGAAGAACTGTCCTTCCGGCAGACGGATGATCGGCTTGGTCTTCACGGCGTAGTCGCCGGCAGGAATGTTGTCGATCAATTGTTCGAGAATATGCAGCGACTGGCGGATTTCATCGACGCGCACCAAGTAACGGTCGAACGAATCGCCACCGGTGCGGATCACTTCGTCGAACTGCACCTTGTCGTACACGCCGTATGGTTTCAGCTTGCGCACGTCGCAGCTCCACCCCGAAGCGCGGCCCGACGGACCCGTCACGCCGTACGAAACCGCCACCTCTTTGGGCAGGATGCCGATCCCCTTCAGACGCTGCTGCGCGATCACGTTGCCGGTAAACACTTCGTCGTACTCGTCCAGCATCTTCGGCAGGTATTTTATGAAATCCTTTACCCGTTTAACAAGGTTCGGATGGATATCGGCAGCCACGCCGCCGATCATGTTGTAGTTCTGGATCAACCGGCCGCCGGTGGTCTCCTCCATCATGTCCAGCACGATCTCACGGTCGCGGAACCCGTAGAAGAACGCCGTCAGCGCACCGAGGTCCATGCACAGCGTCGACCAGAACAACAGGTGCGACGACAGACGGTTCAACTCGTCCATGATCGTGCGGATGTACTGCACCCGTTCCGGGATTTCGATCCCCATCGCCTGCTCGATGCACATGCACAGCGCATGGCGGTTCTGATGCGCGGACAGGTAGTCGAGCCGGTCGGTCAGCGCCAAAGTTTGCGGATAAGTAAGGCTCTCGCACATCTTTTCGATGCCGCGGTGAATGTAACCGCAGTGGACGTCCACCTTCTGCACCGTTTCGCCGGCCAGCGAAACCCGGAAACGCAACACGCCGTGCGTAGCCGGGTGCTGCGGCCCGATATTGACCACGTATTCGTCGTTCTCGAACAGCACGTTTTCGTGCTTTTCGACCTTGCCGTCTTTCAGCTCGTAAGCCGGAGCCGTGTCGAGCGTTTCGTCGGAATCCAGTCTGACCGGATTGACGTCCGGCGAAGCGTTGTAATCCTTGCGGAACGGATAGCCGACCCAGTCGTTGCGCAGGTACAGCCGGCGCATATCGGGGTGCCCGATAAAGCGGATGCCGAAAAAATCGTACACTTCGCGTTCGTTCAGGTTGGCCGATTCCCACAGGTCGTACACGCTCTGCAATTCCGGGTTCTCGCGGTCGGCGGTCTCCGTCCGGAGCACGATTTCGTGTCCCAATTCGGTCGAACGCAGGTGGTAAACCACGCCGAGCGTTTCGCCCCAGTCCATCCCGGTCATGCACAGCAGCAGGTCGAACCGCATCTGCGGATCGTCCCGCAGGCTTTTCGCCACGTCGCGGAATTGCCCGGCAGGCACGGTCACCGTCAACGGCTCCCCTTCCCCGAACACGAGCGACGGAGCCATAAGCGCTAACTTATCTTTGATATTATTCATGGTCTGCGGATTCTTTCTTTTCCTTTCTGTTCACCTCGCCGAAGAAATGTTCGGCCTTGACCTTACGCTGCAACTGCATCATACCGTACAGCAACGCTTCCGGACGCGGCGGGCACCCCGGCACGTACACATCGACCGGAATGATCTTGTCGACCCCTTCCAGCACGTGGTACGATCCTTTGAACGGGCCGCCGGAAATGGCGCAGGCGCCCATTGCGATCACGTATTTCGGCTCGGCCATCTGGTCGTACAGCCGTTTGAGCACCGGGGCCATCTTATGCACGATCGTGCCGGCCACGACGATCACATCGGCCTGGCGCGGACTGGCCCGAGTCACTTCGAACCCGAACCGGGCAAAGTCATAGCGCGCCGCACCGACCGCCATGAACTCGATACCGCAGCAACTGGTCGCGAACGTCAGCGGCCACAGCGAATTGGAACGCCCCCAGTTGATCAGTTGATCCAGCTTGCCGACGACGACGTTCACTCCGCCCGCTCTGAGCTGTTCAATGTACTCGTTGTCATTGAACGCGTCGTATTTCATCGACTTGATGTTGACTCCTTTTATTTCCATTCCAAAGCTCCTTTTTTCCACGCATAGGCGAGACCCAATACCAAAATCAACAAAAAGAACAGGATGTTCAGCAAGCCGTCGACACCCATTTCGCGCACGATAACGGCCCACGGGAACATGAACATCGCCTCCACGTCGAAAATCAGGAACAAAATCGCGAACAGGTAATACCCTACCCGGAACTGCATCCACGATTTACCGCGCGTCGGGATGCCGCATTCGTAGGCCTCCCCTTTTTGTTTGTTGAACGATCGCGGCGAGAGCCATTTGTCGAGACTGAGTGCCGCCACTACAAGAAATACTGCCGTAATAATAACGACCAGCAATAAAGTCAGATCCATAGTTATTTGCTTTGATAACCAAAAAGGCCTCTAAACGGTATCGGTATACTATTTACAGGCACAAATGATAAATGGATTAAAAACGATGCAAAAATAGCTGAATTTGTTTAGAGAAAAAATTATATCCCTTTTTTATTCCTAATTTTTACAAATTTTTATTAACATTCCGAAACGACCGTTCCGGACGGCCCGTACGACCGGACGCGGCGGGGAAACGCGAAAAACGAAAATCCCGTCCGGATACCCGGACGGGATTTGAGTGATTGTCACGCTAAAAATTACTGCTGAATGTACTGCGGCAACACCTCCGCCATCCGTTTGGCTTCCGCATTGTCGGGATTCAGTTCGAGAATCTTTTTCCAGTACTCGAGCGATGCCGGATAGTCCTCCAGCCCGATGTAGTGTACCCCCATGAAGCGATAAGCCTCGATCAGACCGGCCGCATTCTTCTGCGGATCTTTTTCCATAACGGCAATCGCCTGTTCGTAGAACGGCTTGGCCAGCTTCGGAGCCTGCGGATTATCGATGGCCCAGTTGGCGCGTCCGCGGAACAGGTAACCCAGATAGCTTTCCGGAGCCTTTTCCACGACATGCGCGAACAGACTGTCGGCCCCTTTCAGGTAATCGACCATACGCATCGAATCGCTTTCGGTCATAACCACTCCGTCTTCGGTCGGACGAATCGACGCGCCGGCCGTATAATAGACTTTACCGAGGTTGAAATAATCGTTCAGCTTGACGTCCTTGGCCTGATCGATATAGCGTTTGTAAGCGCCGATCGCCTTGTCGTAATCCTTCACGGCCTCGTATTCGCTACCCATCTCCTTGAGCAGTTCCACGCGCGCCGTGTCCATGTTTACCGCCTTTTCGAAAACTTCGGCGGCTTCCTTATGCAGGTCGTTCTTGGAAAGCGTCCGCGCGAAATACATATAATCCCGCGTAATCAGCTTCGAGCTGTCTTCCACCTGTCCCATCAGCGTTTTGGCAAGCTCCAGGCTCTTCGCATAGTCGCCCTTGTCGTAATTGATGTACATGTTAAGACGGCGCAGAACCGTGTTGTTCGGCTCTCGCTGCGACACCTTCGTTACCAGTTCCAAGGCTTTGTCCTGATCGCCGCTGAAGTACAGCAGCGTCGCATAACGCGCCAGATCCTTCATATCCGAAGTCTCGACGTTCACGTATTTCGAAAAAGCGTCCGCCGCTTTGGCAAACTCTTCGTTCTTGTAATATACGTCGGCCAACTCCCCGTAGGCGACCGTATATTCCGGATCCATCTCGATCAGCTTGTTCAGCATATCGATCGCATACTGCGGATTGGAACGGCTGTAAATCTTGGCGTATTTGAAATAAGCCTCCTTGCATTTGTTATCGAAATAGATAGCCTGCTCGTAGCGGCTCGCCGCATCGCCGTACTGCTTTTTAGCGGCCAGGATGTCTCCTTCGAGAATGAAAACATCCGGAGATTTCGGAGCGACGGCGCGCGCCTGCTCCATGTATTCCATCGCCTTGGCGGTCGAAACCGGCAGATAAGCCCTTGCAATCGCAATGTAAACGGCGGGATTCTTCTTATTCTTACCGGTCAGAAAACCGCTGAAAGCCTTGTCGGCGTTCGGGTTGTTCGCCAGGTCGAGTTTCAGTTCGCCGATCGAATTCAATACGTAATCGGGATCGGCCACGATCCCTTCCTTATAGTAATAAGCCGCCGAATCCTTCATGTTCTGGGCCGAATAGAGCTCGCCCAGGTAATAGCACACTTCGGCCTTGTCCGTCTTTCCGCTCTGCAGATTCGCCAACAACTCCTTTTTGGCTTCGCCGTACATGCCTACCTTGTAGTAATCGATCGCTTTTCCATTATCTTCTGCGAAAAGCGAAGTCGCCCCCATCATCAAAGCGAGGGTCAAAACACTAATTTTAGAACCCATTTTTAATCAGTTAGTTAAGCTATTTTTAATTACAAATTTTCGCGTACATTTACGATCCGCACATTTTGCGTCGCAGGTACGATGCCGGAACGGAGAATGATCCGCTGGCCGCGATCGGACGCCATGAACGTGGCGAATCCCGACGCCAACCCGCTGCGCGGATCGGTCAGCAGTACGTACATATTCCGAACCAGCGGATACTGTCCCAATGCGATATAGGCCTGAAAAGGCTTGTAGCTGTTTTCTCGCGTCGCTTTGGTTTCGCGGCTGACGCTCATCACCGTCACCAGCTCCGAGAACGTCATCCGGGTCGAATCGCTCTTGTTGCCCACCCACGTAACGCCGATCACGCCGATCGCGCCAGGCGTTTTCGACACGTAATCGATCACGGCCGCATTGTCGTGCTGGGCGCTCAGGTTGCCTGCCAGCGAATCGCCGCGGCAGATCGAATCGATCGCAAAACGTACCGTACTCGAATTCTGGTTGTCGAAAACCAATTGCAGGTCGCCGAGCTTGGAACCGGGATTCAACTGATTCCACCGGGTAATCCGTCCGGTCAGAATCTCCCGCAGGTCGGGAATCGAGATCATCGAATCCGCATTCTGCTTATTGACGATCAGCGCGATGCCGTCCGTAGCGATCTTGATCTCCTTCGGGAACAGTTTTTTCTGGGCGAGCCCTTCCTTTTCGGCCTCGGTCAGTTGACGCGACGCGACCGCCAGGCGCACGCTGTCTTTCAGCAACAGGTTGATCGCGTCCACCTCGCTGGCATAAATCGGCATGATTCCGGCCTGTACGTAAATACTCTCGAACACGTCGATCTCCTGCTGCACGATGTCCCGGAAACTTTCGTCGGCGCTGATCTGTATCACTCCGGAAGTAGCCGTATCCGTATGTTTGTCTTTCGCTTTATTTCCCCAGCAAGAGGTAAAAATCCACGCAGCCGCAATTGCCACCGAAACGATCCCTAAAAACTTACCTGCCTTTGACATAATTCATTCGATATTACCGGTCCTTGATCTGCCGGTATGCTCTGAAAATACCGTACAGAAAAAAGAGCGCTCCCATCCCGTAACGCAGCGGAGCCGATATGCGTTCTACAAATATAGGCGAAAATATCATAATATACGCCATACCGACGTAAAATATTATCATGAACAACCCGAAAACGTAATAAATTTTACTCATGCCGCCGGGCTTGCGTTCTTCATCATTTTGTTTTTTCATACGACATATTTTGATATCAAAAACCGGACCTGCCTTAAAAAACAAAAACCCTGTTTAAATTGAAATTTAAGCAGGGTTTTTGATAAATAAAGATGATTACTGCTGTCCCAGCACGAACGTAACCGGAAGCGTGTAGTACACCGCTACGGCGTTTCCGTTCTGCTTACCGGGAACCCATGCGGGCATGGATTTCACCACGCGAACCGCTTCCTCGTCGAGCGCGCGGTCTACGGGGCCGAGTACTTCGACGTTCTCGATCTTACCGCTTTTCGATACGACGAAACGCAGTACGACCCTTCCCGAAACGCCGTTTTCGGCGGCAATCGTCGGATACCTCAGGTTATCTTTCAGGTACTTGTTCAGCGCCTGCATACCGCCGGGGAACGAAGGCATCTGCTCGACCGTCTGGAATACGGTCTCCTGCACTTCTTCCTGCGGCGTGTCGATCGCGATCTCCTTCAAGTCCTGGATGTCCGTACCGAACAGGTCGTCGTTACCCTTCACGTCGGCCACGGAAACCGCAACTTTCGCACTGATAATTTCTTCCTGCGTCTTCACGTCCTCCCGATCCGCGTCCTCGTCTTTCACGATCTTCGGAGCGGTAAACTTGATAGAGCTCTTCAACGGCGGTGGGGGCGGAGCGTCCACCTTCTTGATCACATCGTTATTCTTCACTTCCGGGGGCGGCAGTTTGGTCAACTGCGTCACTTCGGTCATTTTGACTTCTTCCTGTTTTTTCGGAGCAATGTAGCGGAACAGCGCGGGCAGCGTGATAATCAGCACGACCAGGATCGCTACGATAATCATTGCCTTGTTATGACGGGACGTCGACTCCTGACGCATCTGGAATGCGCCGAATTCGGTATTTTTCCCGTCGAAAACTAATTCGCACCATTGCTTCGAATTCAAATCCAAATCACTCATTTTTTTTCGATTTAATGTGTACTATTAGTTTTGCGCCATTTCACTGTTCTTGCCGAGATCGCCGGCAGATTTCAGGTTCTTGATCAGCCACAGGTCGCCTTCGGCTATCGGCACGATAGCGTAACGGCTGATGTTGCAGATCTGCATTTCGTCCAGCGCGTCGATCAGGTTTTTATAGGTCGACTCGTCGGTTCCCTTGATCGAAACGACGGGAGCGTTCTCGTCTTTCTTGATCTCGGTGGACTGCGTCTTGAACTCCTCTTCGGTGATCTCTCCGTCCAGCTTCTTTTTCTTCAATTCGTTGATCCGTGCCACGACGTTGGCATTACGCGCCAGCAGAACCGCACGCAGGCCGTCCGGAGTGTAAGTCGTCTCCTTGAGCGACGTATAGTCCTGATAATTAGGTTCTCCCAGGTAATAATAAACCTTGTCGTCTTCTCCCAAAAGGAGCGTAATGGCACGGGATGCCGCCACTTTCGTCTGCATATCTTCCTGCGTATCTTTGGTCGGCATACTAATTTCCATCGTCTGAGGCTTGCTCAACGAGGTACAAAGCATAAAGAACGTAATGAGCAACATGTTCATATCCACCATCGGGGTAAAATCGACCCGGATGGTCATCTTTTTCTGTTTGCCCTTACCCTCCTTACCTTTGCCGCTGTTGTTTTCTTGTATTTCAGCCATAATATTTAAATCTTATGCGACGGCATTAATTGTCTGTACTGACCACTTTCAACGTGGTGATCAGGTTGTACCGGTTTTCCCGGATATCCTGAAGCGACGTCATAATGGTATTGATGATAGGATAAGGCGTAGCCTGATCCGCCTTGATGGCGATCCGCAGATCCCTGTTCTGTAACCGGGCATTCTTGACCCACGACTTCAACTGATTGTCGGTGCTGTCGGTCGGAATCCCGTAGTCTTTCAAAATCTTGTCCTGCTCGTCTTCGGGCAGCGCCAAGAAAGACCTCATCTGACCGATGGGCACCCCGAACGACGGAGCCAACCTGAATTTGTTGACTTCTTCGGGCGTGAACGCGATCCCGTACTCTTCACCCATTTTCTCCAGAACCGCCACGCGGTCTTCCTGCTTGTCCATGCTCATGAACACCTTGCCGTCGTTATCCACCAAAATCTGGAGAATATCGGTTTCGGGTATCTTGATCTCCATCACGGAAGCCGGGGTCGAAACCTGTATCGGCTCCTTCTGGATGAAAGTGGACGTAAGCATAAAGAAAGTAAGCAAGAGCACCGTCACATCGCTCATCGCGGTCATGTCGATGAATGTACTCTGTTTTTTTACTTTTACTCTAGCCATAACGAGAAGTAATTTTTTTTTTAAAAGTTAGGCTTTATGCGTTGCAGCATAAGTCTGAACAATGGTAAACCCTACTTCGTCGATGCTATAGGTGAGTTTGTCGATTTTGCTGGTGAAGAAGTTGTAAGAGATAACGGCCAGAGCACCGGTTGCGATACCGAAGGCGGTGTTGATAAGGGCCTCGGAAATACCGGCGGACAGCGCTACGGAGTCCGGAGAACCGGCGGTTGCCAGTGCGGCGAACGACTTGATCATACCGATAACGGTTCCGAGCAGACCGATCAGGGTACCCAGCGTGGTCATGGTCGCGATAACCACCAGATTCTGTTGCAGCGACGGCATTTCCAATGCGGTAGCTTCGTCGAGCTCTTTCTGGATGTTCATCAGTTTCTGCTCTTTGGCCAGCGTGGTGTCTTTTTCCATCTCTTCGTACTTGGTCAGCGTAGAGTAAACGACGCTTGCAACGCAACCTTTCTGCTTCACGCAAAGTTCGCGGGCTTTAGCGGTATCGTTCTTGTCGAGAGCTTCCTTCACGTTCTTGACGAATTTGGTGACGTTGCCTTTTCCTTTGGCCTTGGTGATGGCGAACGCGCGTTCGATACTGAGCACGATCACGGTCAAAAACAACGTCTGGAGAACCGGCACGATCACGCCCCCTTTATAAATGGTACCCTTGAAGTTACCCGGCAGCGGGTGGTTGTTCGGGTCGTTATTCATAAAGTTCGCGGGATCACCCAGTACGAAGTGAAACACGCATACAGCTAAAATAAAGCAACATACAATAACCAGGAATGCTGATTTAATGCCTTTTGCCGTTTTAAAATTTACTGCCTTGGCTTCCATAATGAATAAAGTTTTGAGTTTTGTTGTTAAAATTTAGTTTTATGTTAAAATTAGTTGAAAATTTCACCCCCTCGCCGACCGGTACGTTCTCGCGATTCAACACAAATGATGGCAACATGCTTCCGCTCTCCAATTCCGCCGCTTCCAGCCCCGCACATTGTCATCACTCTAAAATCCCGCAACCCCGTTTTTCATGGTCAAGTACCTGCGCCTGTATTGCTTTCGTTAAAAAAACTTACGATTCCCTTTCCGCACCATACCTGTTTTCATCCTTTCAATAACGTTTAACGCGCTGTCGGCTCGTCGGAAACCGCACGAAACGCATGAAATTTTGAATCATCACAACTTCAAAAGTACTAAAATTTTCAAACTACACAAAAAAAGATATCTTATTTTACAAAGCCCTGACGCTGACACAAAACGGCCGTTCCTCTCCAAACGGAGCATAAGATACTACAAATAAGAACGATAAACACTTCCGTCCCATACCTTCCGAAGTGCTTCCGTAATAGAAAATTTACAATTACCCGTACCGCCGCCACAGGTTCCGGCATATTATTCGAACGAAAAATACCGTCGAAATATTTCGGATATTCGGTGAAATTTATACGGCGCGACGAGTCGCCGTCGCCGGTCGCCGTGCAACGGCCGGCATGAGGAGTTTCGTACCCCGGATGCTCGGAAAGCGCCGGCTTTCCGAAAAATCCGGTCGCCGCCATTTAAAAAAAATTTGTATCTTGGGTGCTGTTTTCCATAATCATCCGAAGAATATGACCGATCTTTCACACTATTACGACCTCTTTCTGGCAGGGATGACGGCGCTGGCCGTCGTGGTTTTCATCGCGCTGTTTTTCGTCCGGGCCGGGTACGGCATGTTGCGCGACGGGAAATGGGGTCCGAAAATCGACAACCGGCTCGGCTGGATCGCGATGGAAGCCCCTGTTTTCATCGCCATGTGTATCCTCTGCCTCTGCTCCCCGCGCCGCGGCGATGCGGTATGTCTGGTCTTTTTCGGGCTGTTCCAGCTCCACTACCTGAACCGGGCGTTCGTCTACCCGCTGTTGTTGAAAGGGCGTAGCACGATGCCGCTCGGGATCGTACTGATGGGCGTGACGTTCAACGTGCTGAACGCTCTGATGCAGGGCGGCTGGATCTTTTACATAGCTCCGGAAGGCTACTACACGCCGCAATGGCTGCTGTCGCCGCAGTTCATCGTCGGCACGCTGATCTTTTTCGCAGGAATGGCCGTCAACATCCACTCCGACCGGATCATCCGCCGCCTGCGCAAGCCGGGCGACCGCAACCACTACCTGCCGCAGGGCGGCATGTTCCGTTACGTAACCTCGGCCAACTATTTCGGCGAGATCGTCGAATGGATCGGATTCGCCGTGCTGACCTGGTCGGCCGCCGGAGCGGTATTCGCGATCTGGACGTTCGCGAACCTCGTACCGCGCGCCGACGCCATCTACAAACGTTACAACGAACTATTCGGCGAACAACTGCGCACGCAGCGCCGCAAACGGATTATCCCTTATATTTATTAGCACAACGAAATGAAAGAATCGCTGTTGTTCACTCCGTGCAAGATCGGACCGCTGACCCTCCGCAACCGCACGATTCGCGCCGCCGCCTTCGAAGGCATGTGCGCGGGCAACTCGCCGACCGACCTGCTGTACGACTACCACCGCAGCGTCGCGCGCGGCGGCATCGGAATGACGACGTTGGCCTATGCTTCGGTAACGCGCAACGGTCTGTCGTTTCCGCATCAGTTGTGGCTGCGTCCGGAGATCGTGCCGGGTCTGCGCCGGATCACCGACGCCATCCACGCCGAAGGCGCCGCCGCCGGAATCCAGATCGGACACTGCGGCAACATGTCGCACCGGGGCATCTGCGGCTGCACGCCGCTGTCCGCTTCGTCCGGATTCAACATCTACTCCCCCACCTTCGTGCGGGGGCTGCGCAAAAACGAAATCCCCGGAATAGCTAAAGCGTTCGGCACGGCCGTGAAACTGGCCCGCGAAGCCGGATTCGACGCCGTCGAAGTACACGCCGGACACGGCTACCTGATCAGCCAATTCCTGTCGCCGTACACGAACCGGCGGCGCGACGAATACGGCGGATCGCTCGAAAACCGGATGCGCTTCATGAAAATATGTATGCAAGAGGCGATGGAAGCTGCCGGCAGCGATATGGCGGTGCTGGTCAAGACAAACATGCGCGACGGCTTCCGCGGCGGGCTCGAAATCGACGACTGCATCGAAGTGGCGCGCAATCTCGAAGCGTGCGGGGCGCATGCGCTGGTACTCAGCGGCGGATTCGTCAGCCGCGCGCCGATGTACGTAATGCGTGGACAGATGCCGATCCGCACGCTGACTTACTACATGAAACAGTTATGGCTCAAAGCGGGCGTCAAATTGGCCGGACGCTGGATGATCCCGTCGGTACCGTTCCGCGAAGCTTATTTTTACGAAGATGCGCTGCAATTCCGCAAAGCGCTGAAACTGCCGCTGGTCTATGTCGGCGGCCTCGTGTCGCGTGAAAAGATCGACATGGTGCTCGACAGCGGATTCGAATGCGTGGCGATGGCTCGCGCGCTGATCAACGAACCGGATTTCGTCAATCGGATGAAAGAGCGGGGCGAGTTGCGCTGCGGTTGCGAGCACACGAACTACTGCATCGCCCGGATGTACTCGGTCGAAATGGCCTGCCACCGACACCTGCAAGGGCTGCCGAAATGCCTGCAACACGAAATCGAACGAATCAACGCACGACGATGAACGCACAGCAACGCCCGACGCCCCTGGCCCTGGTCACCGGGGCGAGTTCCGGAATCGGCTACCAATACGCCCGGCTGCTCGCCGAAAAAGGCTACGACCTGCTGCTCGTAAGCAACGAGGAGCTACGGATCGCCGAAGTGGCGCGGGAACTCCGTCGGCAGTTCGGGGTACGGGCCGACGGGCTTTGCCGCGACCTGTCGCTCGCGGACGCCGCCGACTCGCTTTTCGAATACACCCGGCAGCAGGGGTTCGAAGTGGAGGTACTGGTCAACAACGCCGGCGTATTCTTTTTCGACGATCTGACCGAAACGGACAGCCGCCGGATCGAACGGATGATCGGCCTGCACGTACAAACCGTAACGATGCTTTGCCGCTATTTCGGCGCGGCGATGAAAGCGCGCGGCAAAGGCTACATACTGAACATGTCGTCGATGTCGGCCGGTATGCCGTTCCCGGGCATTTCGGTCTATGCGGCGACCAAAAGCTACCTGAAACAATTTTCGAAAGCGATTCATAACGAACTCTACGATTACGGCGTACGCGTGACGGCGGTTTGTCCGGGCGCGGTAGCCACCGACCTCTACAACCTCAGCGGGCATTATCAGCGGCTCGGACTGCGGCTCGGCATCCTGATGCGGCCCGAACGGCTGGCCCGCAAAGGATTGCGCGCGCTGTTCGCCGGACGCCGGTGTGTCACGCCGGGCGCGGTCAACCACCTGTTCATGCCGCTCGCGGCGCTCGTTCCGTCGCGGCTGATCCGGCTGATCAAACGTCGTGCAAAATTTTACCGCTATGGAAGATAAGCCGTTACACATCGTCACCGGAGCCAGCGGCGGCATCGGCCAGGCGTTGACCGAACGACTCGCAAAGCAGGGATACCGCGTACTGATGGCCTGCCGCAATCCGGAAAAATCGGAACCGATCCTCACGCGCATCCGCAAGCGGAGCGGCAACCCGGAAATCTCGCTGCTGCCGCTGGATCTGGGTTCGCTGGATTCGATCGCCCGCTTCGCCGCAGAACTGAAAGCGCGGGGACAAAGAATCGACGTCCTACTGAACAACGCCGGAACGATGAACGGCACGTTCGGTCTGACGGCCGACGGCTTCGAACAAACCGTCGGCGTCAACTGCGTCGGAACGGCCGCGCTGACGCTCGCCCTGCTGCCGCTGATGCACCCCGGCAGCCGCATCGTAAATACGCTGTCGTGCACCTACCGGATCGGCCGAGTCGACGACCGACTGCTCGAACCCGATCCGGAGCGTTACGCTCGTTTCCGAGCTTACGGCACTTCGAAACTGGCCCTGCTGCTGTTCTCGCTCGAATTGCGCGAGCGGGTCGCCCGCCAGGGCATCGGCGTTTTCGCAGCCGATCCGGGCATCGTCGACACAAACATGATTACGATGCACCGCTGGTTCGACCCGATCGCCGACCTGCTGTTCCGTCCGCTGATCAAGACGCCCGAACAAGGTGCCGAAACGGCTCTGCAACTGGCCTGCGGAAAGCTCCCGGTCAGCGGAAACAGCCTCTACTGGCGGAACGGCAAGGCACGCCGGATTTCGGATTCGGTCGTGAATCACCCCTGTCGGAAACATCTCTGGAAACAGATTTTGCAACTGACGACACGAGCGATTCCCGAAACAGAAACTTATTTTCGATCTTTAAAATACTAAAATCAATCGAATATGACTCTTTCATCGCTATGGATGTCGGCGCAAACGATCGTGGCCGACTCGACGCACAAAGAAAAAATCGCGGAAAAACTGACCGCCCTGTCCCACATGTCGGGAGAAGAAGTCATTAGCATGATCATCCGGGGCGCCCTCGACATCTCGGCCCGTATCCTGATCGCCCTGGTCATCCTGGCGATCGGCCGCTGGATCATCCGCTACCTGAAAAACATCCTGCGCAAAATGCTGACCAAACGAGAGGTAGACGCTTCGCTCAAAAGTTTCCTGATGAGCCTGGTGAGCATCTCGCTGACGCTGTTTCTGATTATCACGATCATCAGCATCCTCGGTATCGACACCACGTCGTTCGTCGCGATCTTCGCATCGGCCGGTCTGGCGATCGGCATGGCGTTGAGCGGTACGTTGCAGAACTTCGCAGGAGGCGTTATGATCCTTATATTCAAGCCATTCCATGTAGGCGATTTCATCGAAGCGCAGGGACAGACCGGCACGGTCAAAGAGATCCAACTATTCAACACGATCATCAACACGCCGGACAACAAAACGATCATGATTCCGAACGGCGGCATATCGACCGGCATTATCAACAACTATTCGAAGGAGAACCGGCGGCGCGTGGAGTGGACGTTCGGCATCGGTTACGGCGACGACTACGACAAGGCGAAAGCCACGATCGCCGAGTTGCTCGAACAGGACGACCGGATACTTCCCGAACCGGCCCATTTCATCGCGCTGTCGAGCCTCGGCGACAGTTCGGTTAACATCGTCGTACGCGTATGGACCAGCACCGACAATTTCTGGAGCGTCTTTTTCGACATGAACGAAAAAGTATACAAGCGCTTCGCCGAAGTCGGGCTGAACATTCCGTTCCCGCAGATGGACGTACACCTGCATCAGAAAAGTTAATCAACATATTATTAAATCGTTATGCTAAAAAAATGGTCGATATTGCTATTGCTCGTTGCAATAGTGACCGGTTGCAAAAATTCCAAGGAATTCCGACAAATCAAAAGTTTTTCGGAATTTCCTTTAACTGATTCGATTCGACTGACCTCTTTGCAAATAGCCGATTCGTTAAGTTATCCCACACGCATCTACGATTACGATTCGCTGTTCGCATTCAAGGATCTGAGCAGGGAAAACCAAGTTATCCTTTTTTCAAAGAAAACAGGGCGACAGCAAACCATCGTCGCAAAAGGCCGGGGACCTTATGAACTATTGGGAGCTTGGTCATTATCAGCTCCGGATTCGTCAGGCAATTTTTATATTCACGACGTGGTTACCTCTGAAATCATGCGGGTCAATTTGCCCGAAGCTTTACAACGAGCAACCGGTTATGCACAAAAAATGCAGTTAAGGGAAGATCTGCTACCGATGGAATGCATCGCTCGAACGGAAGACTCTTTGTTTGTCGGCACGGGTCGTTTCGAAGATTGCCGGGTAATCAAATTCAACCAAAAGGGAGAAATCAAAGCGAAAATAGGCTGTTCTCCGCAAATATCTTCTGCCCGAACAGCCAACCCGCAGGTTAATCAGGCTTATATAGGCGTCGTCAAGGCAAGTCCCAACAACCGGTCGTATGCAATTGCATGTAGATATGCCGATCAAATAGAGGTTTTTCATTCAAATGATACGACTCAGGCTTTTTTTATCAAAGGACCCATGCTTTTCGAACCTAAAACAAAAATTGTCAAAGGGAATGTCGGACTGGAAGCCGAATGTATGTACGGTTATGTAGATCTTGCCGTTACGGATCAATGGATCATCGGATTGTTTTCCGGACGCACCTTATCGGAAAAGCGAGCCAACCAAGGAAATGCACTGCATATTTTTACATGGGACGGCACACCGGTAGCACGTTATTTTATGGATCAAGATTGCATTTCGATCGATATGGCAAATGACAGCACATTATACGCACTTTCTATTGCTCCGCAACCGGAAGTTTTTTCTTACAAAATGACTGACAAGTGAAATGGATCTTAGCCATTTGCCTCTTAAGTTACTTGAATAGTTGTGCAAAAGGAACCGAATTGATAGCTCCTGCCGATGAATCGTGTTGTCTGATGAGTGTCATATACGATACGGTACATCAAGGAAATATCATATGCGACAGTACTTCATATTTATTTGCATGTTATAATTTCGACTGTTCCTCCTGCATTGCAGCAATGGAAGAAACGGAGAAATTTCTGAAATCATACTCTAACGTGTGCTATATCGTTTATTCTCAAGATTCCATTACGTTATCATACTATATTCAAAAAATAGCGCCTCGCGCCACCGTTTTATATGACAAAAACAATGCTTTTTTCATAGCCAACAGACACCGGTATAATCTCGCCAGAGATTTTCCGGTTTTTATCATAAAAAAAGGACATTTGATTTATGCGAATAATCCTTTAAAAAACGGATTGCAAAAGATTATATTTAAACGAAAAGCAAAAGATTTCCTCAAACAGAAGAATAAATAAAAATTGAATTTGATTACCAAAATCGATAATCGTCAAACCGTGCAATTGATTCTCCAATAAAAGAAATGCCCTCCAAACGAAAATAGGAGGGCATCTCAGTATTCTCTTATAAACTATTTTCGAATCACAATTTCATCGTGTCGAGCTCCTTGATGTTCTCGGCGATTTGCTCGTCGGTCAGCGTGTAGTTCATCAGGTCGCCGGCGATGTATTTGTCGTACGACGCCATGTCGATCAGACCGTGTCCGGACAGGTTGAACAGGATCACCTTCTGTTCGCCGCTCTCCTTGCATTTGTTAGCTTCGTCGACGGCCGCCGCGATCGCATGGCACGATTCGGGAGCGGGGATGATGCCTTCGGTCTGCGCGAACAGGCAGCCCGCCTCGAAGCTGTCCAACTGCGCGATATCGACCGCTTCCATCATCTTGTCTTTCAGCAGTTGCGATACGATCACGCCCGCTCCGTGGTAGCGCAGTCCGCCGGCATGAATGTTGGCCGGGGCGAAATTATGTCCGAGCGTGAACATCGGCAGCAGCGGCGTGTAGCCTGCCTCGTCGCCAAAATCGTAGCGGAACACGCCGCGCGTCAGTTTCGGACACGAGTTCGGTTCGGCGGCGATGAAACGCGTCTTTTTGCCCGACAGGATGTTGTGCCGCATGAACGGGAACGAAATGCCGCCGAAATTCGATCCGCCGCCGAAACAGCCGATCACGATGTCGGGATATTCGCCGGCCATCGCCATCTGTTTCTCGGCTTCGAGGCCGATAATCGTCTGGTGCAGCGTCACGTGGCTCAATACCGAGCCGAGCGTATATTTGCAGTTCGGCGTGCTCATCGCCAGTTCGATCGCCTCGGAAATAGCCGTCCCGAGCGAACCCTGGTAGTTCGGATGGTCGGTCAGGATCTTGCGGCCCGCCTTGGTCGACATCGACGGCGAAGCGGTCACCTGCGCGCCGAACGTCTGCATGATCGAACGGCGGTAAGGCTTCTGTTCGTAACTGATTTTGACCATGTAGACAGCCAATTCGAGACCGAACGCCTTGGCCGCGTACGACAGCGCGGCGCCCCACTGGCCCGCGCCGGTTTCGGTCGTGATGTTGGTAATCCCCTCCTGTTTGCAGAAATAAGCCTGCGCGATGGCCGAATTCAGCTTGTGCGACCCTACCGGGCTGACGCTTTCGTTCTTAAAATAGATATGCGCCGGAGTGCCCAACGCCTTTTCCAGCTCGTAAGCCCGTACCAGCGGCGTACAACGGTAGTTCTTGTACTGCTCCCGGACCGCCTCCGGAATGTCGATCCACGCGTCGGTCTGGTTCATCTCCTGATCGGCCAGCGCTTTGGCGAAGATCGGATAGAGATCCGAAGCGCGCAGCGGCTCGCGGGTCTGCGGATTGAGCGGCGGCATCGGCTTGTTCGGCATGTCGGCCGCGATATTGTACCATTGGGTCGGAATTTCGCTTTCCGGAAGGATAAATCGTTTCGTTCTCGTGCTCATATCTTTTATGTTTTGAATGTTTGTCGTACCGAAAAAACAAGGGCTGTCGTGAGTTCGACAGCCCTATGCATTATGTTGCGGATCCTTTCCTCGCACGGTGAAGCCTCTCACGATCGTTTCAGATGCGAGCGCCACCAAAATTTATCGTTCACCGGAAGATCCATGAAAATCATCGTTTACCGACCGCAAATGTAACGAAAAAAACGGAAACCCCGCAAAATCAGGCAAAATATTTTTAACTTTGAACGACCGTTTCGCCCGGATTTTCCGTGAACAAAATTCTATTTCCAACATAAATCGGTGAAAAACAAAAAATTATGAAAGTAAGGAATTTGATCTTGCTGTCGGTTGCGTTATTTTCGGCCGCTTTCGCGCAGGCCGCGACCGTGGATACGCTGTCGGTCTGGAGCGCGTCGATGAACAAAGGAGTCGAAGTGGTGGTAGTCGTACCCGACGGCGCCCGGACGAAAACGGGGCCGGCCTACCCGGTGCTCTACCTGCTGCACGGTTACAGCGGCTATGCCGCCAATTGGCTGCAGGTGAAACCCGAACTGGTGCAGTTGGCCGAACGCGACAGCGTGATCGTCGTATGCCCGGACGGCAAGAACAGCTGGTACTGGGACAGCCCCGTCGATCCGTCGATGCGTTACGAAACCTTCGTATCGCAGGAATTGCTCCGCGACATAGACGCCCGTTACCATACGCGCGCCGATCGCAGCGGACGGGCCATCACCGGTCTGAGCATGGGCGGGCACGGCGCCATGTGGCTTTCGCTGCGCCATAAAGACCGCTTCGGGGCCGCCGGATCGACCAGCGGGGGATTGGACATCCGCCCGTTCCCGGACAACTGGGAGATGAAAAAAGCGCTGGGCGAAAAGGCCGACAATCCGAAGCGCTGGGACGACTACGCGGCGATCAACCAGATCGACAGCATCGCCAACGGCGACCTGGCGTTGATCATCGACTGCGGTTACGGCGACTTTTTCGCCGAAGTAAACCGCAACTTCCACGACAAGCTGATGGAGCGCGGGATCGACCACGACTACATCGTGCGGCCGGGCGTGCACGACGGCCTCTACTGGAACAACTCGATCGACTACCAGTGGCTCTTTTTCAAAAAATTCTTCGACCGGGGACGCTAATCCGCCGCCCGTCCGGAATACGATAAAACCGGCTCCCCGTCTTCCGGCCGGGGAGAAAACAAGAACATTCCCCTGTCCGCGCAGACGAAAACCGCACGGGCAGGGGGATATTTATTTCGGAAGAAAAATCGTCAATCGCCCAACCGTTCCAGATACTTCGCCTCGTCCAGGCGGCCCGCGACGGCATCCGCGATAATCTCCCGGCAAAGGTCGGACAGCGCGACGGCGTCGGCCGTGAATTCGTCGTTTAAGGACAGCGTCCAGACTTCGTTATCGACCACGCAGCGGAAAGTCGCCCAATACCCTACGGAGGGGCCTTCCGCCTTGCTGTCGAAACGGTCGATCCAGTTCACGAACTTATTATACAACGCCTCCGCGAACCGGTCGCCGATGCGAAACGTTCGGGTCTCGACCCGATAGCGCTTCGGGGCCTCCTCCTGACATTTTGCGTACATAGCTAAGTTGTGTTCGACCGATTGACGAATCATACTGTCGGTTACCGTATCCAGATCCTTTAGCGGGGTTCCGATCGAAGGATACTCTTTTTCTAACGCTCTGTTCACTTCCTGAAATTTAGGAATACTTTTAACTTCAAGCAAGTAATACCGATCCGATGAATCCCTCACAATCCGAAGACCTAAAACTTCTATGAATTCTCGTTCGAAGAAATATTCCACGGGCGCGTTGAAATCTTCGAAAAAAAGGTTTTCGATATCGGTTTTTCCGTCCAGATTGGAAAACGGTTTGATCGAGCCGTCCGGCTGGACATTCTCCAGCCGGCTTTTGATATAGTTGTTTTCGATCCTCTTCGAAAACTGAACGGGATAATCCCGGGCCGAAACAGTCTGCAATAGTAATATTGCAAAAAAAGCCGTTATTATTTTATTCATAAAACCGTATGATTGTTCAACGATAAACCTTCTTCCGACCCCGAAAAAGTTGCAACGTTTCGCTTCGGATCACTGAAATATAAGCCAAAATATTTCATATTCAAAAGATTTTACAAACTATCTTCAATTCGTCCCCCGAAAAGAACGAATGCGCTACGAAGTACGGCCTTTACTGTCCCGGAGGAAAACCAACCTCTGTTATTTTCAGTTATATCATTTAAAATCAAGCAAATACTAATTAAAGTCGTAAATTTTCAGACGCCGTTTTCTTTTTTAAAAATAATTCCTACCTTTGACATATTAAAGTCGTGCCCGTGCACGGAGATTTGTTTTTAACCCAAAAAATCATAAAAGCCTGATGAAAAAACTGTTTATAGCGCTCGGAATGCTCTGTTTCTGCGCGACCGTATCCGCCCAGGGCAACTGGGAGCCCTTGTTCAACGGCAAAAGCCTGAAAGGATGGAAAAAGCTGAACGGCGCGGCCGAATACCGCATCGAAGACGGCGCGATCGTCGGCGTCAGCCGGGTCAATACGCCCAATACGTTCCTTTGCACCGATAAGACATACGGAGATTTCATCCTCGAACTCAGCTTCAAGGTGGACGAAGGGCTGAACTCCGGCGTGCAGTTCCGCAGCAACTCGAAACCCGATTACCGCAACGGACAGGTGCACGGCTACCAGTACGAAATCGACCCTTCGGTGCGGGCATGGAGCGGCGGCATCTACGACGAAGGACGCCGCGGATGGCTCTATCCGATGACAAAAAACCCGTGCGCGCAAAAAGCGTTCAAACCGGGCGAGTGGAACAAACTGCGCATCGAGGCGATCGGCGACCGCATCCGCACGTGGCTGAACGGCATTCCGACGGCCGACATCCTCGACAACGCCGACGCTGCAGGTTTCATCGCCTTGCAGGTGCACGGTATCGGCGATAACGCCGCAATGGAAGGCAAAACCGTCCGCTGGAAAAACATCCGCATCTGCACGACCGATCTCGAAACCGAAAAGATGCCCGAAATCTGCTGTCTGCCGCAGATCAACTGCATCCCGAACACGATCTCCGAGCGCGAAGCGGCCCAGGGATGGACGCTGCTCTGGGACGGTAAAACCACCGACGGATGGCGCGGCGCGAAACGCGCCGACTTCCCTCCTTCGGGCTGGGAAATCCGCAACGACATGCTGTGCGTGCAGAAATCCGACGGCCGCGAATCGGCTAACGGCGGCGATATCGTCACGACGCGCAAATACAAAGACTTCGAACTGGTCGCAGACTTCGAGATCACCGAAGGGGCCAACAGCGGCATCAAATATTTCGTCGATCCGGATATGAACAAAGGCGAAGGCTCGGCCATCGGCTGCGAATTCCAAATCCTCGACGACCAGCGCCACCCGGACGCCAAACTCGGCGTAAAGGGAAATCGCAAGCTCGGTTCGCTGTACGACCTGATCCCTGCGCCGGACAACAAGCCGTTCCGTCCCGGACAGTTCAACACGGCGCGAATCGTCGTGAAGGGCAACCACGTAGAACACTGGCTCAACGACGTGAAACTGATCGAATACGATCGCAACAACCAGGAGTGGAATGCGCTGGTAGCATACAGCAAATACCGCGACTGGCCGAACTTCGGCAATTCCGAAAGCGGATATATCCTGTTGCAGGATCACGGCGACGAAGTACACTTCAAGAACATCAAGATCCGCGAGTTGAAATAACCGCAACCCGCCCTGCCCCGCTGCCTGAAAACTTCAAAACCATGAAAACACGGATCCTCTGTATAGCAGGACTGCTCGTCTTCGGATGCGGCGGCCTTCGGGCCAAAAAGCCGCAATCGCTAAACGCACGAATCGGAGTATGTTCCGACGTTCGCAACGCGCAGCGGCTCAAAGCCGCCGGAGCCGACTGCCTCGAGGCCGGCGTCTCCGCTTTCCTGGTTCCGGACAAGCCGGAAGAGGCATTCGACAAAAACCTCGCCCTGCTGCGGGAATCCGGCTCGGAGATCGTTAGCTGCAACGGTTTCCTGCCGGCTTCGATGATCGTGGTAGGCCCTTCGACCGACCACGACAAGATCCTGGCATGGGCCGAAACGACTTTTCGCAGAGCCGAACGGGCCGGTATCCGGTACATCGTTTTCGGCAGCGGAAAATCGCGCAAAGTGCCCGACGGATTCTCGCGCGAAACGGCCGAAGAACAATTCGTGCGACTATGCAAACGGCTCGGTCCGGTCGCCGCGCGCTACCGCGTGACGGTCGTAATCGAACCGCTGAACAGCCGCGAAACGAACCTGATCAATTCGGTGTCGGAAGGCGCTTCGATCGTCGAACGCGTGAATCACAAAAACATCCGGCTGCTGTGCGACCTATTTCACATGACGGCCGACGGAGAGCCGCCGCAGGCTATCGTCGACGCGGGAAAGCATATCCGGCACTGCCACATCGCCGAAGCCGCCGAACGGACGGCCCCCGGCACCGACGGGGACGATTTTCGTCCCTACCTGCGCGCGCTGAAAAAAATCGGCTACAAAGGCTGCGTATCGATCGAATGCATGTGGAAAGATTTCGGAGCGCAACTGCCGACGGCTGTCGCGGAGCTCCGCAAACAAATGAACGACTTATAACTGAAACAACTAACCTAAAACGATCATGAACGAAAAAATATCCAGGCGGGAATTTCTGAAGAAAGCGGGTCTCGTATCGGCCGGAGCCGTAATGGGCAATTTCATCCTCAGTCCGAAAAGCTATGCGCGCGTCAAAGGCGCTAACGACCGCGTCAACGTGGCGGTGGTCGGTTTCTCCGACCGGTTCCGCAGTTCGCTGTTGCCCGGTTTTACGGATCACCGCGAGGAACTGAACTTCGACATGATCGGCGTGTCGGACATCTGGAGCCTGCGCCGCGATGAAGGCGTGCAGGTCGTGGGAGAGAAAATCGGGCACAAGGTCAAAGGATACCGCAACAACGAAGAGATGTACAAAGACAAGGACATCGACGCGGTAATCATCTCCACGCCGGATTTCGCGCACGCCACGCACACCGTCGAGGCGGCCGAACACGGCAAGCATATCTACGTCGAAAAACCGTTCGCCGAAACGATGGAGGACAACCGCCGCGCGAGAGCCGCCGTCGAAAAGGCGGGCGTCGTATTCCAGGTCGGTTCGCAACGTCGCAGCGCGCCGAATTACCACGCGGCGAACGACTACATCCGCTCGGGCCAATTCGGCGACATCGTGATGTGCGAAATGACGTGGAACGTCAACCAGCCGGGCCGCTGGCGCCGTCCGTCGCTCGTTCCGAAGTGCAGGGAAGAAGACCTCGACTGGATTCGCTTCCTGTGCAACCGCCCGTTCGAAGCGTTCGACCCGCGCAAGTACCTCGAATATCGGTTGTTCTGGCCCTATTCGTCGGGAATCCCCGGCCAGTGGATGGCGCACCAGATCGACACGGTGCACTGGTTCACCGGACTGAAACACCCGCGCAGCGTAACGGCCAACGGCGGCATCTACCTGTGGCACGACGGCCGCACGAATTTCGACACGATGACCGCCGTGATGGACTACGGTCCGGCCGACGACCCGCAGAAAGGATTCCTCGTACAATACACCTCGCGTTTTACGAACAGCGCCGGCAGCGTCAAGGAGATCTACTACTCGAACGGCGGCGAGCTGAACCTCGACACCAACAAGATCACCCCGAACGGCGGTCTGACCGAAGGGGAAGCCAAAGCGATGGGTATGCATGCGAATCAGCTCGCGCCGCTCGATCTGAAATCGACGATGAAAGTGGCCACGGCCGGAGTAACCGGCGTAGACCCGATGACCTCGGTTCACGTCCGCAACTGGATGGAGTGCATCCGTAGCGGCGAAAAAACGAACGCTCCGGTCGAAGCGGCCTACGACCATTCGTCGGCCTGCATCATGGTCAATGCCGCGCTGCGCACCAAACAATACGTCACGTTCGACGAAGAGCACCAGGAAGTGCTGGCAGGCGGCAAAGTTTTTAAATTTTAATAAAAAAAGTACATTTGTAATCGGGGCCGATACAATAGGCCCCCCCTGCAATCCGAAGAAACCATGAACAACGAGAAAATAAACCGCCGGGACTTCCTGAAAGAGCTCGGATTCGTCGCGGGCACCACAGCCCTGCTCTCCTCTTTCCCGTGGCTGTCGGGAATGGCCGAGGACAAGCGGAAAGCCACGACGGGACACAAAGCCCGGATCGCGGTGATCGGCACCGGCGACCGGGGACGCTACCTGCTCAATTTCCTGGTAATGAACCCGAAGGCCGAAGTCGTATGGCTGTGCGACAATTACGAGCCGTGGCTCGAACTGGGCCGTCAGATCGCGCCGAGCGCGAAAACCTGCGCGGATTACCGGCAAGTGATCGACGACCCGAACGTAGACGGCGTGATAATCGCCACCCCGTTGCATACGCACCTCGAAATCGCCGGCGCCGCGATGGAAGCGGGCAAGCACGTTTTCTGCGAAAAATCAATGACCCGGACGCTGCCGGACACACTGACGATGTACCAAACCCATAAACGGACGGGGCACGTTTTTTTCGTCGACCAACAGCGGCTTTTCGACCCGGTCTACCTGAAGGCGATCGAAATGATCCGTTCGGGAATGTTCGGCGAAATACAGGGGATCAAAACGTTCTGGAACCGCAACGGCGACTGGCGCAGGCCCGTCCCGTCGCCCGAACTGGAGCGTAAAATCAACTGGCGGCACTACAAGGAATACTCCGGCGGCCTGATGACCGAGTTGGGCTGCCACCAGATCCAAATGGGAACGTGGATCTGGCGCGAGCTGCCCGAACGGATCTACGGACAGGGGGGAATCACCTACTGGAAAGACGGCCGCGAAGTGGAGGACAATGTCGGCGTGATGTATACGTACAAAAACGGCAAGCGGATGTCCTTCGACTCGATCATATCAAACCAGTTCTACGGGCTCGAAGAGCAGATTATGGGCAACCTGGGAACCATCGAACCCGAAGTCGGCAAATACTATTTCGAAAAGACGCCGCCGATGCCCGGATTCTTGCAGATGATCAACAACATCGAGAAGGATATTTTCAGTTCCGTCTCTTTCGCCGGCCCGAGCTGGGACCCCGAGATCGCCCGCAAGAACCACGGCGAATACATCATCGGCAAGAAACGCGACTTCCTGGACGGCACCGGCTTCACGGTCGATGCGTTCGTCGAAGCCGCGATCACCGGAGAACAACCGCCGATGATCGCCGAGGAGGGCTACTACGCGACCGTGCTGTCGCTGCTCGGGCTGCAAGCCATCGAAGAAAAACGGGAAATTCTGTTCCCGGAAGAGTACCGCATCGACTATCTGTAACCGCAAAAGCGACGAACTATGAAAGATATCGTAATCAAGGGGCGGCAAATCCGCCGGGAAATAATCGTATGGATCTGCTGCGTAGCCGCGCTGACGGCATGGAACGCTTATGCCATCGTCCAGTACGGAACCAGTTGGAGCGAACTTCTGTCGTTGTGGTACGTAATCTTGCCGTTGTCCGTGCTGCTTTACGCCGTGCTGATCCCGATCCGCTGGGCAGGCAGGCTCGTCCTGCGACTCGTGTGCGGGAAAGGCGGCTGCCGCAAACGTAACGAAAAAGCGAAAGCGTAACGGATGGGAGATGCGGTCAGCCATACGTTCCGGCAAATGCAGAACGGAACGGGTCTGTTCTACGGATGGTTCGAAGCGATGCACAGCCGGTTCGACCTGTTGACGGTCGGCCCGACTGAAAATGAAGCTGCAGCATTGTGCCGCGACATCGCCGCGGAGATCCGGAGGATCGAGAACCGCCTGAACCGGTTCGACGAAGCGAGCGACGTGTGGCAGATCAATCAGAACACGTTCTATGACAAATGCCCGGCCGATCCGGAGTTGCTCGGGATTTTCGCCGATGCGCTGCGTTACCGCGAAATGACCGGCGGGGCGTTCGATATTGCGATCCAAACGCCGGAATACTTGCCGGGGGAGTCCTGTTTCGCGGTCGACCCCGCCTGCGAAGCGGTCGTCAAACTGCGTCCGGACGCAATTTTCGATTTCGGGGGATACGGCAAGGGATACGCGTTGCAACAGGCGCTCGGCATGTTGAAAAACGCCGGAATCACGACCGCGTTGGTCAATTTCGGCAATAGTTCGGTCTGCGGGATCGGGCGCCACCCGTCCGGCGACAGTTGGCAGGTCGGCGTAGAGAACCCGTTACGGCGCGGCGAGAACATGACCTTCTTCGGACTGAACGACCTCTGCCTCTCCTCGTCGGGCAACCTGCCGTCGAACCGCGGACACATCCGTTCGCCGCGAACCGGAAAACCGGTCACCGACAACCGGATCGTCTCGGTAGCGGCTCCGTCCGCCCTCGACAGCGAGGTGCTCTCCACCGCGTTGTTCGTCGCCGATGCCGCACAGCGGCAGACCGTCCTGCGGCATTTCGCGCTCGCGCGCGTCGCCGAGATGGATTTCACGACCGCCGGTCACACGACCCGCGAAGCGGTCTGAATCCGCCGTTCCATAATTCACACGAATTCGCGCAAGTCCCGACGGCATCGTTCCACCGGGACTTTATTTTGCTATCGAATTGAGAATCCGCCGTTTTTTCTGAAAGATCAGAAGGTTTGATCCGAAAAAAGTATGATATTTGTATAGAAACGCTATGCGGCCGCAAGGCTTCGCAAATTCAAAACTCACGAAAACTATGGAAAAAACGGATATCGGACTGATCGGCCTGGCCGTAATGGGTGAAAACCTCGCGCTGAACATGGAAAGCAAAGGATTCAGCGTGTCGGTCTACAACCGGACGGCGCCGGGCGAAAAAGGCGTCGTCGACCGTTTCGTCGCAGGACGCGGCAACGGGAAACGGTTCACGGGCACGCACTCGATTCGCGAGTTGGTCGGATCGGTCAGGCGTCCGCGCCGGATCATGATGATGGTGCGGGCCGGGGAAGCGGTCGACGAACTGATCGCGCAATTGACGCCGCTGATGGAACCGGGAGACGTAATTATCGACGGAGGCAACTCCGCCTTTCAGGATACGGCCCGGCGCGTGAAAGAGGTCGAAAACCGGGGACTGTATTTCGTCGGAGCGGGGATCTCCGGCGGGGAGGAAGGGGCCCTGCACGGCCCGTCGATCATGCCGGGAGGTACGCCGGAAGCATGGCCGCTGGTCAAAGACGTATTGCAGGGCATCGCCGCGAAGCTGGACGACGGCACCCCGTGCTGCGAATGGATCGGCAGCGGCGGAGCCGGGCACTTCGTCAAAACGGTGCATAACGGCATCGAGTACGGCGATATGCAGCTAATCGCGGAGGCTTACGCACTGCTGAAAAACAGCTTGCAGCTCGATCCCGAAACGATGCACCGCGTATTCGCCGAATGGAACCGAGGCGAACTGAACAGCTTTCTGATCGAAATCACCGCCCGGATCGTCCATTTTAAAGACCCGAAAGGAGGCTATCTGATCGACCGCATACTCGACGTGGCGGGACAGAAAGGCACCGGCAAGTGGAGCGTCGTCACGGCTGTCGACGAAAACGACCCGCTCACGCTGATTACCGAAGCGGTCTACGCGCGGCTGATCTCGTCGATGAAAGAAGCGCGGATCACGGCGAGCGGGCTCTATCCGGACGCGCGTACCGACCTCAACGCGATGACCGGCCGCGAACCGGACGACGAGAAAGCCGTCCAGGCGGAAGCGATACGCGACGCGCTGTATGCCGCCAAGCTGATCTCTTATGCGCAGGGATTCTCGCTGATGCAACGCGCTTCGGCCCATTACCGGTGGGATCTCGACTGCGGCACGATCGCCCGGATCTGGCGCAAGGGATGCATCATCCGTTCGGCGTTCCTCGAAAAGATCACCGAAGCCTACGACCGAAACCCGCTGCTCGAAAACCTGCTTTTCGACGACTTTTTCCGCGACAAAATCACCGCCGCGCTGCCCGCATGGCGCAGCGTCGTCGCAGCGGGGGCTCTCGGCGGAACGGCGCTGCCGTGCATGGGCTCGGCGCTCAGCTATTTCGACGGCCTGCGGACGGCCGACTCGCCGGCCAGTCTGATCCAGGCGCAGCGCGACTACTTCGGCGCGCACACCTTCGAACGCACCGACGCGCCGCGCGGGGAGTTTTTCCACAACGACTGGACCGGCCGGGGCGGCAAGACCTCGTCGGGCAGTTACAACGTATAGCACAAGACACTATGAAAAAAGCGGATAACCAACTACTCGTCATCTTCGGGGCATCGGGCGACCTGACCCGGCGCAAGCTGATGCCGTCGCTGTTCGAACTCTACGTGCGGGGGCTGTTGCCGAAACGGTTCGCGATCCTGGGCGCCTCGCGCAGCGAATATACCGACGACACGTTCCGGCAGCAGCAGCGCGAAGGCATCCGCCGGAGCGCCAAAGGCGCGTCGTACGACGACGGACAGATCGACGAATTTCTCCGGATGATTCATTACGTCAGTTTCGAACCGACCGAATACGCCACTTACGGCAACCTGAAAAACCGCATCGGCGAACTGCTGGAAACGCTCGGCTCGCCCGACCGGGTCGTCTATTACCTGGCCACGCCGCCGGTACTGTACGAAACGATCCCGGCCGGACTGAAAGAAGCCGGGCTGAACGTCGCCGCAACGAAAAAAGGATGGCGACGGATCGTTGTCGAAAAGCCGTTCGGCACCGACCTCGAATCGGCGCGCCGGCTCAGCGAACTGCTGCGCGGGGTATTCGAAGAAAACGGAATCTACCGGATCGACCACTATCTCGGCAAAGAGACGGTGCAAAACATCCTGGTGCTGCGTTTCTCGAACGGCATTTTCGAGCCGCTGTGGAACCGCAACTACATCGACTACGTCGAGATCAGCGCGACCGAAACCCTCGGCGTCGAAAACCGGGGCCCGTATTACGAAAGCGCCGGAGCGCTGCGCGACATGATCCAGAACCACCTGCTGCAGTTGATGGCTTTCGTCGCGATGGAGCCGCCGGCCGTTTTCGAACCGGAACCGATCCGCAACGAGATCGTCAAAGTGTTCCGCGCCATCCGCCGTTACACGCCGGCCGAAATCGGGCGCAACGTGCTGCGGGCTCAATACACCGGATGCGAAATCGACGGGCAATACGTCCCGGGATACCGCGAAGAGAAAAACGTCGCTCCGGATTCGACGACCGAGACTTTCGTGGCGATGAAACTCTTTATCGACAACTGGCGCTGGGGCGGCGTACCGTTCCTGTTCCATACCGGCAAACGGCTGTCGAAAAAACAGTCCGAAGTCGTGATCCACTTCAAATCGACGCCGACGCAACTCTTTTCGGGCCAGTGCTCCGGGCGTTCGTGCAACAAGCTCACGCTGCGTATCCAGCCCGACGAGAGCATCTCGCTGAAATTCGGACTGAAAATGCCCGGCGCGGGACTGAGCGTACGGCAGGTCAGCATGGATTTCCGCTACGACTCGCTGTCGTCGGACTACCTGCCCGACGCTTACGAACGGCTGCTGTTGGACGTGATGCTCGGCGACTCGACGCTGTACGCCCGCCGCGACTCGCTCGAAGCGAGCTGGCAGTTCATCGACCCGATCCTGCGGGCCTGGAAGCAAAACCCGCAGCGGGGCCTGCTGACCTATCCGGTGCTGACCGAAGGGCCCGACCCGCAGCAACTGCTCGAAGACGGCAACGACCGGCCGGATGAGAATTGTACCCTGGACGAATCCATTTTTCAGGAATAAACACGCTATGGAAATGCTCTCTTTCGACTGCGTGCACGACGCACTGCAGGCAATGACCGAACAACTGGCCGCAGCGGTCCGGCAAAAAACGGACGGTCCGTTCCACATCGCCCTCTCGGGCGGCGGGACGGCCAAACTGCTATTCCGGCTCTGGGCGCAGGAATACGTACGGAAAATCGCGTGGTCACGGCTGCGCTTCTATTGGGTCGACGAACGATGCGTCCCGCCGGACGACCCGGAAAGCAATTTCAAATATGCCGACGAACTGCTGTTTCAAAAGATCGGCATCCCCGACAACCACCTGTTCCGGATACGGGGCGAAGAGGATCCCGAACAAGAAGCCCGGCGCTACGCGGCGGCCGTCCGGGCCGAACTGCCGCTACAAGACGGACTGCCGCGCTTCGATGCGGTCGTCCTCGGCATCGGCGACGACGGCCACACCGCTTCGATCTTCCCGCACACGCCCGGATTACTGACCGACCCGGCCTGTTACGCGGTATCGCGGCATCCGGTCACCGGTCAGTGGCGGATCACGATGACCGGCCCGCTGATCCTCAACGGGGCGGAACTGCTGTTTCCGGTCATCGGCCCCGGAAAGGCGGAAATCCTGCAAAAAATAGACGGCCCGCAGGGAGCGGAATATCCCGCGGGGTACATCCTCCGCCGCGCCGAACGGGCGGCGGTCTATACGAACTGTAAAATATAATCCCGCGCGCTCCGCCTTCCGGTCATCGTCGGGTATTTTTGCGTACCTTTGCGGCGACCAAACCGGAAAACGATGGAACAACCGATCATAGCACTGCAAAACGGAGTCGTCCGCGACGAAAGCCGGCGGTTCCGCACGCCCGTCAATTTCACGCTCGAAGCCGGGGAGCATATCGCCGTCATGGGGCTCAACGGCAGCGGCAAAACGATCCTAATCGAAACGCTGTTGGGCAACCTTTACCTCGCGGAAGGCAAGTTGAACTACGATTTCCGCTCGGACGACAACCGTGCGTCGCAGCACATCCGCTACATCACATTCCGCGACGCTTACGGCAGCGCCGACGGAGAATACTATTACCAGCAGCGGTGGAACGCCACCGACCGCGAAAGCGCGCCGCTGGCCTCGGAAATGTTCGACCGCGTGACCTGCGACCCGCTGGAACGCGAACGGATCTTCGATCTGCTCGGCATCCGCGGCATGTTGCAAAAACAGATCATCCTGTTGTCGAGCGGCGAGCTGCGAAAATTCCAGATCGCCAAAATGCTGCTTGCCGCGCCGCGCGTACTGGTCGTCGAAAGCCCGTTCATCGGACTGGACGTCGAAGCGCGCCGGACGCTCGAAGAGTTGTTCGTCACGCTGACCCGCCGGTCGGACGTACAAATCGTGCTGTCGGTCTCGTCCCCGGCCGACATCCCGTCGTTCGTCACGCACGTCTGCACGGTGGACGGTATGCGGTGCGGCGCGAAGCAGACCCGCGAAACGTTCCTGCGCGACGAACCGTTCTCGCGACGCCGGGCCGAAATGACCGCCGCTTACGAACGGCAGCCGATCCAACTACCCCCTCCCCTCGCCGAACCGCTGCATTGCGACGAAGTGGTGCGGCTGCGCAACGTTACGATCCGCTACGGCGAACGGACGGTGCTCGACTCGGTAAACTGGACAATCCGGGGCGGCGACAAATGGACGCTGACCGGCGCCAACGGCTCCGGCAAATCGACGCTGCTGAGCCTGATCTGCGCCGACAACCCGCAATCCTACGCCCAGGACATCGTGCTGTTCGGACGGCAACGCGGATCGGGCGAAAGCATCTGGGATATCAAAAAGCACATCGGCTACGTCTCGCCGGAGATGCACCGCTCGTACATCAAGAATATCCCGGCGATCGACATCGTGGCGTCCGGATTTTTCGATTCGATCGGCCTGTACCTGACTCCGAACGACGACCAGCGGGCCGTCTGCGAAGAGTGGCTGAAGACATTCGAAATGGACGGACTGCGGGATAAATCGTTCGTGAAACTATCGTCGGGCGAACAGCGGCTGCTGTTACTGGCTCGCGCCTTCGTCAAAGACCCCGACCTGCTGATCCTCGACGAACCGTTGCACGGACTCGACTGCTACAACAAGGAGCGCGCCCGCGCCGTGATCGAGGCTTTCTGCCGCCGGCCGGACAAGACGATGATCTACGTGACGCACTACGAGCGGGAGCTTCCCCGGTGCGTGGACAAAAAAATGGTGCTGCAAAAACATGCATAGCGAACCGGAAGTTCCGAACAACGATGAATACGTATAAACTATACCAGGTCGATGCATTCGCCGAAAAGTTATTCACGGGCAACCCGGCGGCCGTCTGCCCGCTGGACAGTTGGATAAGCGACGACCTCTTGCAGAAAATCGCGATGGAAAACAACCTCGCCGAAACGGCCTTTTACGTCGGCCGGGGCGACCGGTACGAAATCAGATGGTTTACGCCGAACACCGAGGTAGACCTGTGCGGCCACGCCACGTTGGCGGCGGCCCACGTCCTGTTCGAATACGAAGATCGGCGAGAAACCCCGATCCGTTTCTACTCGCCCCGGAGCGGGGAATTGCAGGTGAGCAAAAAACCGGACGGCCTGACGCTGGACTTTCCGGCCGACGAACCGCACGAAGTTCCGGTTTCGGACGAACTCCTGAACTGCTTCGATAAAAAACCGGTCGGGACCTATAAAGGAAGAACCGATTACATGCTGGTTTTCGCGAACGAAGCCGATGTCGCCGACATCGAACCGCGATTGGAATCCATCGCAAAATTGAAAGCCCGGGGGGTCATCGTTACGGCAAAAGGCGAAAAGGCGGATTTCGTATCCCGTTTTTTCGCTCCGCAATCGGGAGTCGCCGAAGATCCCGTCACCGGATCGGCGCACACGACCCTCGCCCCGTACTGGGCCGCAAAGTACGGCAAAACCGAACTGTCGGCGATACAACTGTCCGCCCGGAAAGGTTACTTACGGTGCAGAGTCCTCGGCGAAAGGGTCGAAATCAGCGGCCGGGCCGAACTCTATCTCAAAGGCGAAATCTACATCTGACGCTTCCCGGCCCGTTCCCGGCCTCTTTATCCTTCCGGTCATCCTTTGCGGATGATGCCTTTGTTTTTGCGGCCGTCGACGTAAATGTACAGCGGCTCCGTAAAACGGACATGCCGCACCAATTCGCTCTCGTAGACGGCTTGTTCGCCGTCCAACTGAGCCGCGTCGAACGCTCCGTCGCCGAGGAACGGGCTGATGGTCATGTAGCCGACGCCGAACGACGTGAGGTTCTGGAAAAAATGGGTCCCTTGACTCGGTTCGACGCGGAAATTTTCGAGCCCGCACTCGACGATCACTTTCGCTTCCGAAATCGCGGTCCACTTGACCGGAATGCCGAGCCACGGGTCGCTCGACCCCCAGCGTCCGGGACCGATCAGCACGTAGGAACGCTTTTCTGCGCGCATCCGGTTGTTCAGCGCGCCGATCTCGTCGGCGATCTGCTGCGTGCGCGCCGAATCGAACGCCTCGTTGCGAATATAAACCACGTCGCATACGTCGCCGATCGCGCCGAGCCCGAGAGCGTGTTCGGCATAGACCAGCGCGCCGTCGGGGGATACCTCCGACCAGTCGAGCGAAACGTTCGACTGCGTATCGACGATCGGGCGTATCTGCAGGAAATTGAACACGCAATCCGTGCCGTACGGCACGTCCATATCGACGGCAAACTCCATTTCGATCGGGCAACGCATCTCTTTTTCGCCCATTTCGAGCAGGTCGCAGACGATCTGCGCCAGCGGGATCGTATCGTATTTCAGGATTCGCGAGAAGGTGACGATCTTGCGCCCGTCTTCGAACGTACTGTCCGTAATGCGTTGATTCTGCATATCCCAGGTCGAAGCGACATGACGCATGTTGCGAAAATGCTTCGCCTTGTTGATCTCGAAACGCTGCAGGTTCACCGCGTCGTCGATCGACGTTTTGAACTCTTCGGGCTTCAAGTTCAACGCATACATCTCGCGCTGCGTCTCGCTCAACGCCAGTTCGGGCGTCGAAAGTTGCAATACGTTTTTCGGATAACGGGGCGAAAAGCGGAGCGTCTGACCGCCGTCGACAACCAGCTTGCCGAGCCCGAACGCGAGGTTCACGATACCGTCCTGCGGCTTCTCGTCGCCGATCGGATAAAAATTCAGCGAACGGGCCACGCCGGAAATCGTCGGAAAGAAATACCCGCTGTCGGCCGTCCCGCACACCTCCTGGATCACGACGGCCATCTTCTCCTCGCTCAGCAGGTTGGCCGTCGCCTGGATATAGGCGCGGCTCGATGCGAAATAGACCGACGCATAAACGCTCTTGATCGCCTTGCCGAGCAGTCGCAGCGTCTGGTCTTCGTTGCTGGTCATCGGAATCATATAAGTCGAATAGATACCGGCAAAAGGCTGGTAGTGCGAGTCCTCCAGTTTCGAACTCGACCGCACGGCCAACGGTTTCGACGAGTGGCGGATGAAGATTCGCAGGTCGTCGACCAGCGACTCGGGCAGCCGCGAGCTGACGAATTCGGAAAGTATCTCGTCGTCGGAGATATCGGAGTTGATCACGTATTGCAGGCCGTTCTCGCGGATGAACTCGTCGAAACAGTCGGTGGCGATCACCAGCGTCCGCGGCAGGTAGATCCGCACGCCCTCGTACTTGTCGTAAAAGCGGTACTTATGCAGCATACTGTTCATAAAGGCCAGTCCGCGCGCCTTACCGCCGAGCGAACCGTTGCCGATCCGGGCGAAACCGATGTAATTGTCGTACGTGTCGGGGTCGAAACGCGCCACCACGCCGTATCCCTGCAGGATGCGGTATTCGCGGATCGCCTGCGCGATGAATTCGCGCATCCGGTCGATCGAGTCGAACGAACCGTTGTGCAGCTTGCGCACCGTCGCCGCCAACGAAAAAAGCCCGCGGGCATACATCCACTTCGACAGCCGGTTGCGTTCGCCGTGATAGAACAGCACCTCCTCGGGAATCTCCATAACCAATTGTTGCAGATCGCGCAGGTCGCGGGCGCGGCCGATCACGGTTCCCGTCTTCAAATCCTTGAACACGAAGTCGCCGAACGAAAACTCCTCGCCGATGTAGTCGCTCAGTTCGATCAACAGCGTCTTCGAATACTTCGCAATAAAGCCGACGCCCAGTTCCTCGGCCGTCGCGCGCATACTCTCCTGCGACGATTGCAGCAGGAACGGCATTTGCGGATTATCTTTTTTAATCAGCTTGCAGAGGTCGATTCCCGCATCCAGCTTTTCGCTCGACGCCGGATCGTCCTTGTGAATAACGAAACCGACGTCGGAAATCACCCCCAGCAGGTTGTTCTTGTATTTTTCATACAGTTCGACCGCCTCCGCGTAATTCGTCGCCAGCAGGATCTTCGGCCGGGCGCGCTTGCGCAGCTTTTGCTGCTGCTCGTTGAGCGCCTCCTTCGCGAATTCGCGGCTCTGCTGCAACACCAGCTTGTAGATCGTCGGCAGGTAGGTCGAATAGTACTTCACCGAGTCTTCGACCAGCAAGATCGACTGCACGCCGACCTGCAGGATGTCGTTGTCGGCGTTCATCCGGTCTTCGATCAGCTTGATGATCGTCAGGATCAGGTCGGGATTGCCGTGCCAATAGAACGTGTAATCGATGGCCGACGTGTCCTCGTTCTCGATCCGCATCCCGATATCGCGCGAAAAATTGGTCAGCAGCACGATCGGAATGTCCGGCTGCTGTTCGCGGATCAGCTTCGACAGGTGGAAAACGTCGATCTCGCCGACATTGAACATACTGATTACCAAATCGAATCCCGGATCGTCGCGCAACAATTCGAGCGCTTCGACCGACGAACTGACGCGCCGGAACGACGGCGGATTGCTCAGGTTCAGATCGATGTACTCGTTGCTGATCTGCACGTCGATCCGGCCGTCCTCCTCAAGCGTGAACGCATCGTAACTGCTTCCGATCAGCAGTACCTTGCGGATGCGCCGCCGCATCAGGTTGCCGTAGTCGATCGTCGTGTCGGCCGTGATCCGGCCGATGGTATCCTGTGTCATAATCTTATCCGAATAGTGCGAAACAAACTTACGCATTTTTTGGAACTTTTTTTACCTTTGCACAAACTATCGAACAACCCTATGGCTAACTATACGCTCGAAGAAGTCACCTCGCGGCGGGCTGCGCGTGAATTTCTCGACCTGCCCAAACGGCTTTACCGCGACGAACCGCACTGGATCTGCCCGTTGGACAGCGACATCGAAAACCGGTTCCGCCCGCAGACCAACGAATTGCTGCACGACGGCGAAGCGATCCGCTGGATCGCACTCGACGAACGGGGCCGCGCGGTCGGACGCATCGCCGCCTTCTACAACCGCGAGTTGGTCAAAGCGTCGGAATACCAGCCGACCGGCGGCTGCGGATTTTTCGAATCGATCGACGACCAACGGGTAGCCGACCTGCTTTTCGACGCGGCGCGCGACTGGCTCGCCGCTCGCGGCCTGGAGGCGATGGACGGCCCGATCAACTTCGGCGACCGCGATTCGTGGTGGGGATTGCTGGTAAAGGGATTCGAATTCACGCCGCTGTACTGCAACCCGTACAACTTCGAATACTACGTCCGCCTGTTCGAGAATTACGGCTTCCAAAACTATTTCAACCAGCACACCTACCTGCGCGAACTGGCCGAAGGCCTGTTTCCGGAAAACGTTTACGAACGGGTCAAACGGCTGAAGGAAGAGCCGCGCTACCGGTTCGAGCACATGGACAAGCGCCGGATCGAAAAATACGCCGACGACTTCCTGGAGGTTTACAACAAAGGATGGGCGGGATTCTCGGGCGTCAAACCGATCGACCGCGAACACGCTTTCGCCCTGCTGAAAAAGATGCGGCCGATCATCGACGAACACCTGATGTATTTCGCCTACTACGACGACCGGCCGATCGGCTTCTTTTTGATGATTCCCGACCTGAACGGCGTGATCGGGCCGCTGAAGGGGCGTTTCGGCCTATTGCAGAAATTCCGCTTCCTGTGGCGGTTGAAGGTGACGAAAAAAGCGACGCGCATCTTCGCCCTCATCTTCGGCGTCGTTCCCGAATTCCAGGGGAAAGGGATCGAATCGGGCATGATCTACACGTTCGAACAGGACGTGGCGAAAAAGATCAAATTCAGGTATAAAAGCCTCGAACTGGCATGGATCGGCGACTTCAACCCGGTGATGATGCGGATGGTCGAGAATTACGTCTGCGCCCAGAAGCACAAAATGCACACGACTTACCGCTACTTGTTCGACCGCACCAAAGAATTCAAACGGGCGCCGCGGATGAACCTGCGCAAACGGGAACCGGCGACGGCGGCCGAATAGCGCCCGGCCCGGCCGGTTTGGAATTCAGCCGGTAAAGCCTTACCTTTGACTTGACCAATTACCGATAACAAAAAATAAACCATGACAAAAGGAATCATACATACCGAGAAGGGGGATATGACCGTCGAGTTTTACGACAACGAAACGCCGATCGCGGTGAACAATTTCTGCAAACTGGCCGAATCGGGCTTTTACGACGGGCTGACGTTCCACCGCGTTATTCCCGATTTCGTGATCCAGGGCGGCTGCCCGCAGGGAACCGGAGCCGGCGGTCCGGGTTATACGATCAAGTGCGAGACATCGGCGGGCAAACAGTATCACGACCGGGGCGTACTGTCGATGGCGCATCGCGGCAAGGACACCGGCGGATCGCAGTTTTTCATCTGCATGAACCGCACGAATACGGCGCACCTGGACGGCGTGCACACCTGTTTCGGCCGCGTGGTCGAAGGGCTCGACGTGATCGACCAGATCCGCCAGGGCGACCTGATTCTGAACATCGAAATCTTTAAAGACCAAGCGTAATGGAATTCGAAGGAACCGTATGGCGGGTACTTCCGCTCGTCAAGGGAACGAGCGCCCGCGGCGAATGGATGAAACAAGAGGTGGTATTCGAACTGCCCGGCGAGTTCAACCGCAAACTGTGCGTCGGGTTCTGGGGCGACAAGGCGCAGGAAGCCGGCACGCTGCAACCGGGCGAATCGGTCGCCGTTTCGGCCAACGTCGAATCGCGCGAATATAACGGCCGCTGGTTTACCGAAGCGCGCGCGTGGAGAATCACCCGCAAAGCGGCCCAGCAACCGCAGCCGCAGGCTCCGGTAGCCGACGGGCTGCCGCCGATGGACGCATTCGCTTCCGACGAACCGGCCTCGACGAGTTCGTCCGCCGAAGTAGACGACCTGCCGTTCTAAACGCAACGAGGTTAGAACAGATAAAAAGCCGTTCTCCGATTGGAGAGCGGCTTTTTTGCGAAACATGCGAACCAATCCCGGAACCATTTTCTCGTCCGGCGATAACAACCGCCGTCGCACGGATACTATAAAAAATACTATTCCACCCTAAAAAACACATTTTAACATCTTTTTACGCCATAATTAATTGATTTCTCCTTGTTTTTCCATATATTGATCCAAATTATATAAAAAAGGAGGTGTATATGACATAAAACCATTATATGCAGGAACAAAGGAATATCCACTGTTATTTATTATCTAAAATTCAAAATCAATGAATCAAAAAAATGGCGATTAAGCTGTATAATCGCATTTATTTTTATTTGCAGTTGCCAGAGCGATCCGTATGATAATGCAGAATTTCCAAGCGCAACGAACTCTTCTTCAAAATTCTCCCCCCAAGAGGCCCGTTCCTATTTCGAACGAACCGCAGAAGATTTGCGGGCAGTCTCGTTTCGACACACGCACTCCATGCAGACAAAATCGTCGATTTGCGAACAACCGGAGTCTCAGGAGGTATTTACGCCTTTATGGAACGACCTGAGGCAAACGGACGAAAACGACCTTTGCGTCACAATGGAGATTCCGTTGGAAACGAGAGGCGTACCTTTGCTGGGCTGGTGCGAGTCGCATCTGACGGGCGATCGACCAGGCGGCGTTTCGCCGGTAGCGATCGCCAGCAACCTGGTGATCAAAAAAAACATCGAAACCGACGACATTTTTTATTTTGTGGCTACCTTTATACCCGACCCGACATGCGCTCGGGAACGCAAGGGTCAGAAACATCCTTATCGGTTTATGATGGATCGGCAATACAGCGGATACGTAGTGATTTCCGACGTGACGGGCGAATATGTTACGGCTTTTTTACACCGGAACGGATCGCACTGCCAGGTACATCTCCGTATTCCCGAGTCAGAGCAACCGACGGATTCGTCCGAAGTGACCGACCGGCTGCGCCTGGCAACCCCGGGGGCGGAACTGATGACCCGGAGCGCGGACTCCGAGCAGGACGAAACGCGTTACTATTGCGCCTATTGTAACTGGCAGATCGTAAACGGCTCCTGCCCGAATCCGAACTGCAAACCGGTGGAAGTCGTCGCCTGCCCTGTCTGCCACAGTCAGGAGTGCGTCTGTTGCCCGGTCTGCAAAAGCTATCCGTGCAAATGTAACCCGAAGACGTGCACCAATGCGAATTGTCCTTACGGCGGATATTGCAACGGACTGTGCTCGACGGGCAGCGGAGGCGGCACCGGAGGGGGAGGCAGCACCGGAGGGGGTACCACCGGAGGAGGTGGAACTCCCGGAGGGAACATAACGCCGCAATCGTTCAGTTGGAAACCGGGAACTCCGTATCCGACGGTGTCAACCACCTATGTCCGGTGGAAAAATTTGTTTAATAATGCTCAGACGACTCTCGATTTTCGACTGATTTATATCAACTCGGCCATCGTAGACGATAAATTTATCATCCGCAACTTCAAATATCCCTCGAACATCGGATATGTAACAAAAGATCCATATTCGGGAAAATGGTATATAGACCTGGATGCGTCTCAGATCCCGCAGGGAACTTTTGCGGAGCAACTCATTATGGTGCATGAGTTGTATCATCTTCATCTGTATTTGAAAGCCGGTGTGACAAAACCAACTTCTTCCGACAATGATGACCATCATCGACAAATGGTCGAAGACGGAATTTATGTCGAATGGCTTAAAAAAATGTTTCCAGGCCATAAGGATGCAGAATACGAGCTGATGAAATATGCAGGAACTGTTGATTCTCCTGTATATAAAAATAGACCGTTTACTGAACGAATGGCAATTCAAAGTTTCTTCGATAAAAACAACATTACTCATTATAAAATCGTCAATTTACCATGAAACGTATATTTATTTTATCAATAACCTGTTTAACTTTAAGTCAGATCATTTGCGCTCAACCCCAATCGCGTGTCAAGGGCGATGCGATCTATTTCTATTGTACTTCACGCACCGATCCCGACGAAGGCGTCGAAAGAGGAGAAAATCCGGCAAACGACAATGACCCGCTTTATGTACATAGACCTATCTTTTTTCAGATGGTTTCAAAAACTAAAGATATTTATATTGATTTTGCTTTTTTCAACTACAATCCGGCGGAACTCAGCAAAACCCGCCCGGTAATCCCGGCGAAAGACCAAATGGAAATCGTCACGGGACCCCGAACCATGCTGCGGTTTATCAATACGTTCAACCCGATCACGCTGGAAAACAAATTGGCATCCTTCAAAACGAAAGAAGAATCATGGGCCTGGGTAGACTCGCTCAAAGCAACCGGTAAACAGATTTACCTGATCGATTGGAATGATCCGATAAATGGTAGCGGAGGAACAGAACTCAGACTGATCCAGGTAAGGCCTACCCTTACCAACCGTCCGTCTTACTAACAAATTAAATACTAAATGATAACTATCGGCAGAAAGGTGCGATTCTTTCTGCCGATTTTCATTATATTTACAAAAACGAGCCTGTCGAATTATGAAAACATGGTTGCTATTTGTATTCGTTTGCTCAGCGGCATTCACGGCACTCGGTGTCGAACCCCAACCCCGTGTCAAAGGCGATGCGATTTATTTATACTGTTCCGCATCTACACAAGACACCCGGGAAGGCATCGAAAGATTCGAAGATGCTGAAAACGACAATGACCCGTTATTCGCGCATCGGCCGATCAGTTTCGAAATGAAATCGAAACAAAAAAACATTTACATACTCTTTTTCCATTGCAGTTTCAATCCGGCGGAACTCAGCAAAACCCGCCCGGTAGACCCCGCAAAAGATCAGATGGAAATCGTCACGGGACCCCGAACCATGTTGCGGTTTATCAATACGTTCAATCCGATCACGCTGGAAAACAAATTGGCATCCTTCAAAACGAAAGAAGAATCATGGGCGTGGGCAGACTCGCTCAAAGCCACCGGTAAACAGATTTACCTGATCGATTGGAATGATCCGATAAACGGTAGCGGAGGAACAGAACTCAGACTGATCCAGGTGGCACCAACAACTATCAACCGACCGCTTTTTTAGATATAAAAGCAGACTAAAAAAACCGGAGGACAGGGACATGCTTTCCGCCGGTCTGTTTTTTCAGTTTTGGGACTTTCGAAAAGAGCTAAAGCAGTTCGCCGATCAGCGTGGCCGAACTGCAATCGGTGATCCGGACGGTCGCGTATTCGCCGATCCGCCGGTCGCCGCGGTCGAAGACGACGACTTTGTTCTGCGACGTGCGGCCGAACAGCCGGTCGTCGCTGCGTTTCGAAACGCCTTCGATCAGCACTTCGAACGTGCGGCCCACGTCGCGGCGGTTGCTTTGCAGCGACAGTTCGTTCTGCAGGCCGATGATTTCGGTCAGTCGGGCCGTCTTCACGTCATCGGGCACGTCGTCGGCATAGCGGCGGGCCGCCTTGGTATTCGGGCGTTCGGAATATTTGAACATGAAGGCAAATTCGTAGCCGACTTCCCGCATCAGCGACAGCGTGTCGCGGTGATCCGCATCGGTCTCGGTGCAGAAACCGGCGATCAGATCGGTCGACAGCGCACAGTCGGGCAAGATACGCCGGATCGCGGCGATCCGGCCGAGGTACCACTCGCGGGTGTATTTTCGGTTCATCAACTCCAGCATCCGCGTGCTGCCGGACTGCGCCGGCAGGTGGATTGCGCGGCACAGGTTCTCCCGCCGCGCCATCACATGCAGCACCTCGTCGCTGAGGTCTTTCGGATGCGAAGTCGAAAACCGCACCCGCAACAGCGGATCGATCCCGGCTACCGCATCGAGCAGCGCGGCGAAGCCGGTCGAATGCCCGTCCTGTTCCCAACGGTACGAATTGACGTTCTGCCCGAGCAGCGTCACCTCGCGGTAACCGGCGTCGAACAGCTCGCGGGCTTCGCGGAGAATCGTCCGCGGATCGCGGCTGCGTTCGGCTCCGCGCGTATAGGGAACCACGCAGTACGAACACATGTTGTTGCACCCGCGCATGATCGAAATAAAAGCGCTGACGCCGTTCTTATCGAGCCGCACCGGGGCGATTTCGGCATAAGTCTCCTCCTGCGACAACAGCACGTTGACCGAACGGCTGCTGTCGCCGGCCTGCCGCAGCAGCCGAGGCAGATCGCGGTAAGAGTCCGGCCCGGCCACGATATCGACCAACTGTTCGCGCTCCATCAACTGCTCTTTCATCCGTTCGGCCATGCAGCCGATCACGCCGACGAGCAACGCTTTCTTACGCCGCTTATAAGGCTTGAACTCGCGCAAACGGCCGAGGACGCGCTGCTCGGCATTGTCGCGTACCGAACAGGTATTCACGAGGATCACGTCCGCTTCGTCGATCCGCTCGGTGTAACGGTATCCGTCGCGCTGCAGGATCGACAGCACCACTTCGCTGTCGCTGACATTCATCTGACAGCCGTAGGTTTCGATATACAGTTTACTGCCATCGCCGGACAACGGCCGCAGTTTTTTCAGATTTTCGGCATTGAAATCCATCGTTTACTCTTTTTGCGGGAAAGGCTTGAAACCGTCCCCATAAGTTTCGTCGGCATCGACAATCACGACGAACGCCGTCGGATCGATCTCGTGCACCATACTGCGCACCATCGACACCTCGCCACGGCTCACCACCACGAAAATCACCTCCTTATCCCGCGCGGTGTACAAACCCGACGCCTTCAGGTAAGTGCCTCCGCGTCCCATTCGTTCGAGGATATATTCCCGGATCTGCTCGCGCCGGTCGGAAACGATGAACAGCAGCTTGTCGTAGCTCGCGCCGTCGAGGATATAGTCGATGACCCGCGACGAGACAAAGATAGTGACTAACGAGTAAAGCGGCAAGCGCCAGTCTCCCAAAACGATCATGCCGAACAGTACGACGCACGAATCGACGATCAGTATTCCGCGCGAAAAGCGGATGTGCGCGTAGCGCGTCAGTAACTTCGCGATGATGTCGGTGCCTCCCGACGTGGCGTGCGACTTGATGATCAGCCCGGTTCCGGCGCCGATCAGCACGCCGCCGAAGATACACGGCAGGAACATGTCCTGCGACAGATTCATGGCTCCGCCGAACAGCGTTTCGGGACTCTCGCCGAAAAGCCACGTCATCGCGTTCATCGAAAGGGGGATCAACAGCGCGGAAAAAATCGTTTTCGCCCCGAACGCCCGCCCGAATACCTTCATCCCGACCAGCAGCAGCGGGATGTCGAGCATCAGGCCGAACGTCCCGACCTGCACCGACGGAAACAGATAGTGCAGCACGATGCCGGCGCCGTACACCCCTCCCGGCACGATGCGGTACGGGTTCATAAACAACACGAACCCGGCGGACAGCACGACACTGCCGACGAACACGTAAATCCACGAAACGACGGACTGTCTCGCAAGCCATCGGTCGTATACTTTCGGAATCATAACATTCCTCCTTTTTCTATTTTCGTTCCAATAAATAACAAAAGTAATCAATTCTGTTAAAAACCAAACTCCGGATTTCGTTTATGCGTTTTATTTGCCTAATTTTGCGGCTCAACGCGAAAAATCATGGTACTCAATATAACCTTAATCGTCATTGCTTATCTGCTGGGATCCATTCCGAGCGCCGTATGGATCGGCCGCCGCTTTTACGGCATCGATGTCCGCGAACACGGCAGCCATAACGCCGGAGCGACCAACACGCTGCGCGTGCTGGGGCTGCGGGCGGCGCTTCCTGTCTTCGGGATCGACATGCTGAAAGGATTCGTCGCGGTGATGCTATCGCACCTGACCGCTTACGAAAACGGCAGCGACGCGATGTTCGACCTGAAGATCGCGCTGGTGGCGGCAGCCGTGATCGGGCATATCCTGCCGCTGTTCGCCGGGTTTCGCGGCGGCAAGGGCGTCGCCACGCTGGCGGGAGCGGTGTTGGCCGTCTATCCGTCGGCCGTGTTGTTGTGCCTGCTGATTTTCGGGATCGTCTTCGTAACCACCCACTACGTATCGCTCGGTTCGATCAGCGCCGGGATCGCGTTCCCGATCTTCGTAATCGGCGTATTCGGCGAACGGTCGGTATCGCTGATCGTATTCAGTTGCGTCATCGCGGTGTTGCTGCTGTATACCCACCGCAGGAACATCCAACGGCTGTTCGACCACAGCGAATCGAAGACCTATCTGTTCAAAAAAAAGGACAAAAAATAACCGCTTCCCGGAACAACCCGTTTGCAAAGGAGCCTGAAAAAGAATTTCCCAAAATTCGTTATTTTTAAGAAACCGCATCCTGCCCCCGCCGGCACAGACGATCTTACCCGACGCAGGGCAAAAACAGATCCGATATGAAAAAAGTGAAAATAACGGTGCTGAAAACCACCCTGGACGAAGAACTGGCCAAAGAGTACGGGGCCGAAGGACTGACCGCATGCCCGATGCTGAAACAGGGACAAACGTTTTATGCGGATTACGCCCGCCCCGAAGGATTCTGCGACGAAGCGTGGAAAGCGATCTACCAATACGCGTTCGCCCTGGCCCACGGAGCGGGAAACGGTCTTTTCTATTACGGCGACTGGATCCGGAAACCGGGAATGGCGATCTGCAGTTGCAACGACGGACTGCGTCCCGTGATTTTCAAGCTGGAAGCGACCGACGAAGAATCGACGATCGACTACACTCCGGTGCGGTAATTCGGCCCCGGCCGGAAACGCCGGAAGCGGAAAACCGTTCCCGCGCTTCCGAAACCGGCACTCACTCCGGCACGCCCACGGCGCATACCGGAGTTTGCTCCGCCCGCCGCGACAGGAACGTCGGATACCCATAAAAAAACGGACGGCAGCCCCGCGAGGCCTGCCGTCCGTTTTTAAAACCCGGTCGTCAGATCCGGTCGAAACGCGTGTATTGGGCCAACGCCGCCGGGATACGAATATTCTCCGGAGTCTGGTTGTTCTCCAGCAACGCCGCCAGGATACGCGGCAGAGCCAGCGAACTGCCGTTCAGCGTATGGGCCAACTGCGTTTTCTTATGAGCATCGCGGTAGCGCAGCTTCAACCGGTTTGCCTGGAACGACTCGAAATTCGATACGGACGACACCTCGAGCCAACGTCCCTGCGCCGCCGAATAGACTTCGAAATCATACGTAATCGCCGACGTGAAACTCATGTCGCCGCCGCAAAGTCGCAGAATCCGGTACGGCAGTTCCAGTTTTTGGACAATGCTTTCCACATGCGCGATCATCCCGTCCAGCGCCTCGTAAGAGCGGTCGGGATGCGCCAGTTGGACGATCTCCACCTTATCGAACTGGTGCAGCCGGTTCAATCCGCGCACATCCTTGCCGTAGGAGCCCGCTTCCCGGCGGAAACAGGGCGTATAAGCGGTCATCTTGATCGGAAAATCGGATTCGTCGAGGATTACGTCGCGGTAGATGTTCGTCACGGGCACTTCGGCCGTCGGGATCAGGTAGTAATTGTCGAGCGTCACATGGTACATCTGCCCCTCTTTGTCGGGCAACTGCCCGGTACCGAAGCCCGACGCCTCGTTGACCATCAGCGGCGGCATGATCTCGGTATAACCGGCAGCCGTATTGCAGTCGAGGAAAAACGCGATCAACGCGCGCTGCAGCGCAGCGCCCTTGCCTTTATAAACGGGAAAACCGGCCCCGGTCAGCTTGACACCCAGTTCGAAATCGATCAGGTCGTATTTGCGGGCCAATTCCCAGTGCGGCAACGCTCCTTCCGGAAGCGCGGGATTCGTCCCGCCCATACGCACCACCACGTTATCGGCCGCCGTCTTGCCGCGCGGCACGTCCTTGTTCGGGAAATTCGGCAACGTCACGATCACGGCGTTCAGCTCTTCGCCTACGGCCCGCAACCGCTCCTCCATGCTCCGCGAGCGTTCCTTCAACTGAACCGTTTTCGCCTTAGCGGCTTCGGCCTCCTCCTTTTTGCCCTGTTTGAACAGCATACCCACTTCCTTGGCGATGGCATTTTGCTGCGCCAGGCATGCATCCAATTGAGCCTGAATAGATTTACGTTCATCGTCCAGCGCTTCGATCTTCTCGACGGCCTCTGTGGCATCCACCCCCTTGACGGCCAAACGTTCCAGCGTAAACGCCTTGTCTTCCCTGATTTGCTTAAGTGTCAGCATTTGGTTTCGATCTTTTTAAATTTTTGTATACTGCTTTCGTTCGTTTTTACGTAATATCAGTGAGGCAAAGATACTATTTTTTCGTACCTTTGTAACCTGTGAATTCATAATTTATGGACATCCGGAAAAACATATCGCCGCTGGTCGTACTGCTGTTTTGCCTGTTAAGCGCATGCGTAGGAACCGGAGGAGCGAAAGCCGACGGCGTTTCTGAAAAGAAACGGGAACAGACGGAAAAGAAAAAAGCCGGCCTGATACGCAGCGTATCGCCGCTGTACGGCACCTACGTCACGCAGGGGGAATCGCAGCGGATCGTAGCGGAACTCGGCGCGGAAGTCGATAGCGTCGTTTTGTCGATCGGCGGCAGCCGCGTGACGGCGCTCGACACGGCGGGTTACGTGTATGCCACCGACGGGAAACACCCCACCGGACGGATCGTTTACCGAATCACCGCCTACCGCGACGGCGACAGCGACAGCCGCACCGGCGAATTTACCATCCTGGCCGCAAAAGCGCCCATACTGTACGGACACAAGGTGCTCAGGCAATATCCGCACAACGCCGACTCGTATACGCAGGGCTTGCTGTGGCACAACGGCTCGCTGTACGAAAGCACCGGCCTCGAGGGACGTTCGTCGGTACGCAGGGTCGAACTCGCCACCGGCAGGCCGGTCGTCACCAAAAAACTGGACGACAACCTGTTCGGCGAAGGCCTCGCGCTGCTGGACGGCAAGCTGTACCAACTGACATGGCAAAACAACAAGGCGTTCGTCTACGATCTGGAAACGTTCGACAAAGTCGGCGAATTCGATTACAGCGGCGAAGGCTGGGGACTGACCACCGACGGGAAGCACCTGTATATGAGCGACGGCAGCGAAAAAATTTATGTCCTCGACCCGGAAACTTTCCGGCGGATACGCACGATCGAAGTCTATACCGACCAGAGCAAGGTAGCCTACGTCAACGAGATGGAGTGGATCAAAGGCGAAATCTGGGCCAACGTCTACATGACCGACACCATCATCCGGATCGACCCGCAGACCGGCGCGGTGACCGGAGCGATCGACATGAGCGGACTGCTCTCCGAAGCGGACGTCACGCCGGCGACCGACGTGCTGAATGGCATCGCCTACGACGCCAGAACGGGCCGGATTTTCGTCACCGGCAAAAACTGGAACAAACTATTCGAAATTTCGGTCCATCCGAAGTAGGGCCGACTCCACAATTTACGTATGCTGAAATTTTCGATACACGACCAGAGCGCGCGCCGAATCCTGATCCTCGACGGCGGACTCGGAACGATGATACAGGGCTACGGCCTGAGCGAAGAGGATTACCGCGGAACGCGTTTTGCAGATTGGAAAATCCTGCTGAAAGGGTGCAACGACCTGCTCGTGCTGACCCGTCCGCAAGTGATCGCCGAAATCCACGAAGCCTATCTCAAAGCGGGAGCCGACATCATCTCGACCGACACGTTCAACGCCAGCGCGGTATCGATGGCCGATTACGGGCTCGAGGCGTATGTTTATGAGATGAACCGGGCGGCGGCGGCGCTGGCCCGCAAAATCGCCGACGGCTATACGCTCCGCAATCCATCGAAACCGCGCTTCGTAGCCGGTTCGATCGGCCCGACCAATCGCACGGCGTCGATCTCGCCGGACGTCAACAATCCGGGTTACCGGGCGGTGACGTTCGACGACCTTCGGGCATCCTATGCCGAACAGGTGCGCGGTCTGCTGGACGGCGGAGCGGACGTGCTGCTGATCGAGACGATCTTCGACACGCTGAACGCGAAAGCCGCGCTGTTCGCCATCGAGGAGACTTTCGCCGAACGCGGAAGACGGATTCCGGTGATGGTCTCCGGAACCATCACCGACGCCAGCGGACGGACGCTGTCCGGGCAAACGATCGAGGCTTTCTACGCTTCGATCGCCCATGCGAATCCTTTTTCGGTAGGACTGAACTGCGGCTACGGCGCCGAACTGATGCTGCCTTACATCGAACGGCTGGCGGCGGTCGCCGGGTGCGCCGTATCGTCGCACCCGAACGCCGGACTGCCGAACGGCTTCGGCGGTTACGACGAAACGCCCGAAATGATGGCGGCAACGATCGGAACCTACCTGGACAAAGGCCTGCTGAACATCGTCGGCGGATGCTGCGGCACGACGCCGGAACACATCGCCGCCATCGCGCAAGTCGCATCGAAATACACGCCGCGCGCAATCCCGGAACCGGAGCACGTAACTACGCTCAGCGGACTGGAAACGCTGCGGATCACGCCCGAAGCTAACTTCGTCAACGTCGGCGAACGGACGAACGTGGCCGGATCGGCCAAATTCGCCGGCTTGATCCGTGAAAAAAAATACGAAGAAGCGCTGTCCGTAGCGCGGCAGCAAGTCGAAGGCGGCGCTCAGATCGTCGATATCTGCATGGACGACGGGCTGATCGACGGCCCGACGGCGATGCGCGACTTCCTGAACCTCGTGATGTCCGAACCGGACATCGCACGGGTCCCGGTCATGATCGACTCGTCGAAATGGGAAGTGCTCGAAACGGGGCTCAAATGCGTGCAGGGTAAATCGGTAGTCAACTCGATCTCGTTGAAAGAAGGCGAGCGGGAGTTCCTGCACCGGGCCGGACTGATCCGCCGTTACGGAGCGGCGGCCGTCGTAATGCTGTTCGACGAACAGGGTCAGGCCGATACTTTCGAACGGAAAATCGCGGTCGCCGGCCGCGCCTACAAATTGCTGACCGAAAACGGCTTCCCGGCCGAAGACATCATCTTCGATCCCAACGTGCTGTCGGTAGCCACCGGTATCGAAGAACACGACGGCTACGGCATCGACTTCATCCGCGCCTGCGGCTGGATCAAGGCCAACTGTCCGTATGCGAAGGTCAGCGGCGGGGGCAGCAACCTGTCGTTCTCGTTCCGAGGCAACAACAAGGTGCGCGAGGCGATGCATTCGGTATTCCTGTACCATGCGATCGCCGAAGGGATGGACATGGGCATCGTCAACCCGTCGATGCTGCAGGTGTACAGCGAAATTCCTTCCGAATTGCTGGAACTATGCGAAAACGTCGTGCTGAACCGGCGTCCCGACGCGACCGAACGGCTGACCGCATACGCACAGCAACTCAAGGATAAAAGCGGCACCGTGTCCGACGATACGCAACGGCTACAGTGGCGCAAAGGGAGTGTCGACGAACGGCTGGCGCACGCCATGCTGAAAGGAATCACCGATTTTATCGACGAAGACACCGAAGAAGCCTACCGGTCGCTGGGCAATGCGCTGGCCGTGATCGAAGGGCCGCTGATGAACGGCATGAACCGGGTCGGCGAATTGTTCGGCAGCGGAAAGATGTTCCTGCCGCAGGTGGTCAAGAGCGCCCGCGTGATGAAACGCGCCGTCGCGGTGCTGACTCCCTACATCGAACAGGAGCGCAGCGAAGGACGCGCCGCATCGGCCGGGAGGATCGTCGTGGCGACGGTCAAGGGCGACGTGCACGACATCGGCAAAAACATCGTCTCGGTGGTGCTGGCCTGCAACGGCTATCAGATCGAAGACCTCGGCGTGATGGTCGAGACGGGACGGATCGCCGACGCCGCCTCGAAATGGCAGGCCGACGTGATCGGACTCAGCGGACTGATTACCCCGTCGCTCGAGGAGATGGCCAAAGTAATCGTCTCGGTCGAACAGATGGGCCTGAAGATCCCGATTCTGATCGGCGGCGCCACCACGTCGGACATGCACACGGCGGTCAAACTGGCCCCGCTGTACAGCGGCCCGGTGATCCACGTCAAAGACGCGTCGGAAGACGTGCGGATACTCGGCGAACTGAATTCGGCGCACCGCGAAGACTTTTTGCGGAACCTGCGGACAGAGCAGCAGCGGCTGCGCGAAGAGTTCGTCCGCAAAGAGAGCGGCAAAACCTACCGCACGCTCGCCGAAGCCCGCGCCCGCGCACTGAGAATCGACACGAGCCGGATCGCGCGGCCCGCGCGCACGGGACGTTTCGTTTTCGCGGACTACCCGTTGGACGAAATCGCGAAACTAATCAACTGGAGTTACTTTTTCGCCGGCTGGGGACTGGCCGGACGCTACCCCGCCCTGCTGGACGACCCGATCAAAGGCGAAGAAGCCCGCAAACTGTTCGCTGACGCGCAGGAGCTATTACAGCAAATCATCGACAACAAATGGCTGAGGGCCAACGGCGTCGTCGGAATTTACCCGGCGACCGGCGACGGCGACGACATCGTGCTGTACGCAGACGACAGCCGGCGGCAGGAACTCCTGCGGCTGCCGCAGTTGCGCAACCAACAACCCGACGACGAAACGAACCTGTCGCTGGCCGACTTCGTCGCTCCGGCAGGCAGCGGAATAGCAGACTACGTCGGCGCGTTCGCCGTAACGGCGGGCATCGGTCTGAACGAACTGGCCGAACGTTTCCGCCGCGACAACGACGACTACCGCGCCATCATGACCAAGTTGCTCGGCGACCGGCTGGCCGAAGCCTTCGCCGAAACGTTGCACCGGCGGGTGCGCACCGAACTGTGGGGATACGAAAAACCGGACGCATTCACGCCGAAAGAGCTGTTCGCCGGACGGTACCGGGGTATCCGCCCGGCATTCGGCTACCCCTCGTGCCCGGATCACTCGATGAAAGAGGACATCTTCCGGCTGATGCGGGTGACCGAAGCGACCGGCATCGCGCTGACCGAATCGTACATGATGACGCCCGGCGAATCGACCTGCGGCCTGATCTTCGGCTGCGAGGAGGCCCGTAACTTCTCGATAGACAAGATAGACGGCGAACAACTCGCCGATTACGCGGCAAGGAGGAACGTCGATCCGGAAAAACTGAAAACAATCATGCCGCAGCACCTGCGGTAGCGCCATAGCGAAATTAAAAACCTATTTCATGCACATTACCGACATCATACGAAAAGCCGGCGCGGAAGGCAAACCCCGTTTCTCGTTCGAACTGCTGCCGCCGCTCAAAGGCGACGGAACACAGCGCACGTTCGAAGCGATCGACCCGCTTATGGAATTCTCCCCGATCTTCTGTAGCGTCACCTACCACCGCGAGGACGTCAAATACGTCGAAAAAGAAAACGGTCTGCTCGAACGGCACACGGTACGCCGGCGGCCGGGGACGGTCGGCATTTCGGCGGCCATCATGCAGCGGTACGGCCTGACCGTCATCCCGCACCTGATCTGCGGCGGCCAGTCGCGCTACGACATCGAAGACGCCCTGATCGACCTGGACTTCCTGGGAATACAAAACGTGCTGGCGCTCCGCGGAGACAATCTGAAAGGAGAACACACGTTCCGCAACCACCCGGACGGACACCTGCACGCGTCGGAGCTGGTCGAGCAGATCGAACGGATGAACCGAGGCGTTTTCATCGACGGCGAGGTCGAACAGTGCCACAACACGAATTTCTGCATCGGCGTGGCCGGTTACCCCGAGAAACACGCCGAAGCCCCGAACAAAGCCGAAGACCTGCGCCGGCTGAAAGAGAAAGTAGACGCCGGCGCCGCGTACATCATCACGCAGATGAGTTTCGACAGCGCGAAAATCCTGTCGTTCATCGACGACTGCCGCGCGGCCGGAATCGACGTGCCGATCGTTCCGGGCATCAAGCCGTTCTCGACGAAAGCCCAGCTCACGATGCTGCCTCAGATTTTCCATGTCGACCTGCCCGAAGCGTTGGTCGAAACGGTGAAGCGGTGTAACAACAACGCCGAAGTGCGCGAAGCGGGCGTCGAATGGGCCATTGCACAGGGACGCGAGCTGATCGCGGCCGGAATTCCCGTCCTGCATTTTTACACGATGGGAAAGACCGACAACATGGTCAAGATCGCCCGCGCGTTATTCTAAAAACCGAGAACCTATGGACTACGAATCGATTAAAAAACACGCGAAGGCCGTTTCCGAACAGGTATTGACCGTCCGCAGGACGATCCACTCCCGGCCGGAGCTGTCGTTCGAAGAGCACGAAACGGCGGATTACATCGCCGCACAGCTTACCGAAGCGGGAATCCTGTTCCGCAGGATCGCCGGAACGGGTATCCTGGCGCGCATCGAAGGGCACGGCGACCTGCAACGCTGCGTGGTGCTCAGGGCCGACACGGACGCGCTGCCGATCTGGGAGGAAACCGGACTCGAATGCGCCTCCCGGCACGACGGAGTGATGCACGCCTGCGGGCACGACATGCACACCGCCTGCCTGCTCGGCGCGCTGCTCGTGCTGAACCGGCACAAATCGGAGATCGCCGGAACCGTGTTCGGGCTGTTCCAGCCCGGCGAAGAGGTTTGCCCCGGAGGCGCGTCGATGGTCATGGCAGAAGACCCGTTCCGCGATTACCGGGTGGTCGCATTCGTCGGGGAGCACGTCGCCCCGGAAATGGCAGTGGGAAACCTCGGTTTCCGCAGCGGAAAGTACATGGCTTCGAGCGACGAATTGTGGATAGAAGTACACGGCACCGGCGGCCACGGCGCCCTGCCGCACACGATGACCGATCCGGTCGTAGCCGCCGCCGCGCTGATCACGTCGCTGCAACAGGTGGTCAGCCGCAACAACAACGCCACGATCCCGACCGTGCTGTCGATCGGGCGGGTCATCGCCAACGGAGCGACCAACGTCATTCCGCCGGTCGTACAAGTCGCCGGGACGCTGCGCACGATGGACGAACGGTGGCGCGCGCAGGCCAAACGGCGCATTCACGAGATCGCCGCCGGAGTCGCCGCGGCCCATTGCGTTACGGCCGAAGTGAAAATCCCGGAAGGATATCCGTGCGTGGTCAACGATCCGGCGCTGACCGTCCGCGCCCGCAGCATCGCCGCCAAACTCTGGGGCAAGGAGCACGTCGAAGAGCTCGACCTGCGGATGACCGCCGAAGATTTCGGCACCTACACGGAACGCTACCCCAGCCTCTTTTTCAGGCTCGGCACCGCGCGTAAAAACGGCGAATGCGGCGGCGCGTTGCACACCGCTACGTTCAACCCGGACGAACAAGCGCTGGATTACGGCGTGGTCACGATGGCCGTATTCGCCCTGGAGTTTCTGCAATAATCCGCCAAATTTATTCGTTGTTAACTTGACTCGTATATAGAATAATTATACATTTGCGTCGTGGAACTCTTAAAACAAACAGAAAATGGCTTACAAAATCAGTAAAGACACATGCACCGCTTGCGGTACCTGCATCGACGAATGCCCGGTGGGAGCTATCTCCGCAGGGGATGTCTATGTAATCGATCCCGAGTCCTGCACCGAGTGCGGTACCTGCGCCGACGTTTGCCCGACCGAATCCATTTCGCTGGAATAATACGGCCACGCAACGTGGGAAAATAGAACCGCTTTCTCTTCGGAGAAGCGGTTTTCCTATTTAAAAAACGATGGACAACGAAAAAATATACCGCAAGGCGCTCGCCCTCGAACCGCTGACCGCCGGCGAGGCGATGCGGCTGTACGACACCGCCCCGACCGGCGAGTTGACGTTACTCGCATGGGAACTGCGCCAAAAGCAGGTTCCGGGCGACGTGGTAACGTGGCAAATCGACCGCAATGTCAACATCACGAACGTCTGCATTTCGGGTTGTAAATTCTGCAATTTTCACTGCAAGCCGCACCAGACCGAACGGGCCTACGTCACCACGATCGAACAGTATGCCCAAAAAATCGAGGAAACCCTCGCGCTGGGCGGCGACCAACTGTTGTTGCAGGGCGGCCTGCACCCGAAACTGGGGATCGATTTTTACGAAAACCTGTTCCGGGAGCTGAAAACGCGCTATCCGCAGATCCGACTGCATGCGCTCGGCGCGCCCGAAGTATTCCACATCGCCCGGATCAGCGGGCTGGACACGGAAACGACGCTGCGACGGCTGGTCGACGCGGGACTCGACTCGCTGCCCGGAGCCGGAGCCGAAATCCTCGACAACGGGGTGCGGCGGGCCGTCTCGCCCGGCAAACCGAACGCCGACCAATGGCTCGACGTCATGCGCACCGCGCACCGCCTCGGCCTGGCGACCTCGGCGACGATGATGTACGGGCACGTAGAAACGCCGCGGCAACGCATCGAACACCTGATCCGAATCCGCGACCTGCAGGCCGAATGTCCGGCCGGAAACTACGGATTCATCGCCTTCATCCCGTGGATCTTCCGCGCGAGCGGAACGCAGCTCGAACGCGAGGGCGTAAGCGCCCGGTTCGTTCCGCTCGAATACCTACGGATCATCGCGATCAGCCGCATCGTCCTGCACAACATCCGCAATATACAGGCTTCGTGGCTGACGGTCGGCAAAGCGACCGCGCAAATGGCGCTGCACGGCGGCGCCAACGATATGGGATCGATCATGATCGAAGAAAACGTCGTCTCGTCGGCCGGCGCGCACAATCGTTTCGACGCGCAGGGTATCCGGCAGGCGATCCGAGAGGCGGGCTTCGTGCCGCGCCTGCGCAACCAGTTATACGAATTCCGGGACGAACCGTCCGCATAGGAACACCCGGAACGGGCCAAGTTATTCTGTACACGGGACTTTTCCGAAACATTCCGACAATCCCGCCGCGATTTAGCACAATATTTGCACGAACCGTTTCCAAACCGTCATTAATCACTAAAACGCAAAACGATGAAACAGGTAAGTGCAGAGGTGCTAAACCTCGATGTTCAGAAACTGATCGAAATGCTTAACGCCGCCCTGTGCGAAGAGTGGCTGGCCTACTACCAATATTGGGTAGGCGCGCGCGTCACGGAAGGCCCGATGCGCAGCGAAATCGAATCGGAAATGCTCAAGCATGCCGACGAAGAACTGTCGCACGCCGTCAAACTGATCGATCGGATCATCCAGCTCGGCGGCACGCCCGTGCTCAGTCCCGACCAATGGATGAAAATGGCCCGGTGCAAATACGAAGCGCCGACCGACCCGTACATCGAAACCGTTCTCGAACAGAATCTGCGCGGCGAACGCTGTGCAATCAAGCGCTACCAGGACATCGCCGACTTTACGAGCGGGATCGACTATACAACCGCCAAAATGGCCGTCGAAATCCTCGAAGACGAACTGGAACACGAGCAAGACATCATCTCGTTCCAGCGCGACATCACTTCGCTGAAAAAGACGCTCGACAAAATGATGAAATAAAACAACCCGGTTACGGACATAAGAGGGAATCCCGCTATTTGCGGGATTCCCTCTTATGTTGCCGAAACTGCGGCGCGGCCCGGAAAAATTTCCTAAATTTGTCCGTACTTCAAAAAAAACGGAACGTCATGAAATACCTGTTTCTTCACTATCCAAAGTGCGGCACCTGCATCAAAGCCGCCAAATGGCTGCGGGCGAACGGCATCGACGTCGAAGCGCGCGACATCACGCTGCAAAACCCGACCGCGCAGGAACTCTCCGCATGGATTCCCGCCAGCGGACTGCCGATCCGGAAATTCTTCAACACCAGCGGGCTGAAATACAGGGAACTGAACCTGAAAGAAAAAATGGAAACAGCAACCCGCGAAGAGTTGCTGTCCGTACTCGCCTCCGACGGCAAGCTGGTCAAACGCCCGTTGTTGGTCGCCGCAGACTTCGTGCTGGTCGGCTTCGACGAAACCGCATGGCGGCAACGGCTGGCGGTACGCTAAAAACCTTCAGGCTGATTAGTTGATCTTCTTTCGGTCGGCTTCGGTCTCTTCGGGCTCCATCTCTATCTGCAAAGCGATCATCTTGATGACCGCAGCGGCGGCTTCGTCCCCCTTGTTGCCGTACTTTCCACCGGCACGGTCGATGGCCTGCTGCAAATTCTCAGTCGTCAGCACCCCGAAGGCCACCGGCATGTTCCACGACAGCATCAACTGCGTAACGCCCTGCGTAACGCCCTGGCACACATAATCGAAATGCCGCGTCTCGCCCTGGATCACGCAGCCCAGCACGATCACGCCGTCCACATCGGTGTACTCGGCGAAAAACTGCGCTCCGAGGGAAAGTTCGAACGTCCCGGGGACGCGTTTCACTTCGATATTCTGTTCGTCGCACCCGGCGTTTTTCAACGTACGCACCGCTCCTTCGAGCAACGCGCCGGTGATCTGCTCGTTCCACTCCGACACCACGATGCCGATCCTCATATCCGCCGCCGAGGGCAGTTCCGTTCCTATTTCCGACAAATTTTTATGAATCGTCGCCATATCTTTTATTTATAGTTTAAGTCAAAAAAGGTTGCCGTACAACACAGCAACCTTTCGGTTTATGGATTCCGTAAACGGTTACTGCTGCTGAATTCGCCCGATGTATTTCTGAATATCGCGGGCCTCCATGCTGGTCGGATAATCGACCTCGACCGCCTCGTACGCCGCGAGCGCCTTGGCATTGTCGCCGAGCTTTTCGTACACTTCGCCGGCTTTTTTCAGGTAGTAAGGCGCCGTAAGCGGATCGCTGCTCGTGGCGACGGCTTTTTCATACGACTTGGCAGCCTCGGCGTAATCGCCCATCTGGACATAAACGTCGCCCCGCAGTCCGTAGTTCTGCGCGGCCAGCAAAGCGGACGGCACGTCGTCGGTCGAGCCTTTGTACTGAGTCAGGTAGTCCAGCGCTTCCTGGTACTGTCCCAGGCGCAGGTAGCAGATTCCGGCGTAATGCCTGGCTACGTTGCCCGTTCCGGTCGAACCGTATTTTTCGATCACCTGCAGGAAACCGGCGAAATTACCGTCCCCGTTCAGCGCCAGTTTGAACGAATCCTGGGCGAACTGCTGCTCGGCGGCGAACATCATCGCCGAAGCCTTCTCCATCCGCGGAACGGCGACCAGGTATTTATATCCGAAGAAACCTCCCACCACGATGATAACGACTCCCAAAGCGGTCAGCAGCGACCGGCTGTTTCGCATGATAAAAGCCTCGACGCGACCGATCGCCGATGCGATGGCTACCTCGGGATCTTTTTCGGCCTGCGGTTTGTTTTGTACCATAATCGATTCAAAAATTAAAATTTACATACTTACGAAATGCAAAAGTAACCTTTTTTAGGGAAATTAAAACTATTTCGGCATCTTTTTTATCTTTGCCCGCCTCCGGAGCGACGCCCGCAAAATCCTCCCGTCGGCATCCGGGAAGCAAAAAACCGCGCGCCGCGGAATATTCCCGAAAATTAAGTATCTTTGGGAACGTAAAAACAACCTTATGCACCTCCACAAACTGTCGCTGATCGACTTCAAGAACATTGCGGAAGCCCATATCGAGCTTTCGCCGCAGATCAACTGCCTGGTAGGCGACAACGGAACCGGCAAAACCAACCTGCTCGACGCCGTACATTACCTGTCGGTCGGTAAAAGCGGATTCAATTTTGCCGATTCGCAGTGCATACGCCACGGTGCGGACGCATTTTTGATCGACGGCGTTTACCGGACGTCCGAAGATCGCAGCGAGCACATCGTTTGCTCGTACAAAAAAAATTCTCAGAAAAAGTTGTGCCGCGGCGGGAAGGAGTACGAAAAGCTGTCCGATCACTTCGGACTGATCCCGCTGGTGATGGTCACCCCGTCGGACACCGCGCTGATCAACGAATCGGGCGAGGAGCGGCGCAGGTACATGAACAGTCTCATTTCGCAGCTCGACCGGAAATACCTCGCGACATTGGTGCGGTACAACCACCTGCTCGCCGAACGGAACAAACTGCTCAAGGCGCAGCAAACGCCGAACTTTTCCGAAATAATGGAAGTGATCGATCTACAGATGGCGGCTCTCGGAACGGATATCAACGCAAGGCGCAAACAACTGATTGACGAACTGGCGCCGCACGTAGCGCGATATTACGCCGCACTGTCCGGCGACCGAGAACAAATCAAACTGAAATACCGGTCGGAACTGAACCAACTGCCGTTCGATGAAATCTTGCGCGATGCGCAGCCACAAGACCGGGCGAACCAATACACTACGCGCGGCGTGCACCGTGACGACCTACGTATGACCCTCGGCGACTATACGTTGCGCAAATACGGTTCCCAGGGACAACAGAAGTCGTTTCTCATCGCGCTGAAGTTGGCCCAGTTCGATCTGATAGCCGGCCACAGTCCGGTTCGGCCGATCCTGCTGCTGGACGACATCTTCGACAAGCTCGACATGCAGCGCGTCGAACAGTTGATCCGCATCGTGACCAGCGAACGTTTCGGTCAGATCTTCATTACCGACTGCAACAAAGTCCGGCTCGAAAACGTACTGCACAGCAACGGATGCCGGTACACCCTGTTCAACGTAACCGACGGCGAAATCCGAACGGCATGAGAAGACGCGATCCGATCCGGATAGGCGATGCGCTGAACGATTTTTTCACGTCCACGCCGACGATCGCCCGCAAAATAGCCGAAGCGCGGATTCCGGACGTGTGGCCGCGCGTGGTCGGAGACATCGTCGCATCGTATACCGTCCGGCTCGAGATCAAGACGGGCGGACGGTTGTTCGTCTACCTCAGTTCGTCGGTCGTCCGCAACGAGATCTTCATGCAGCGCGCGGCGCTCAAAGAGGCGATCAACCGGGCCGTCGGCAGCGACATCCTGACGACGATCATCGTCAAATAGCCGCCGCGAAATACCGCCGCCCCTTTTCAAAGAAACCGATAAAAAACCGGGAAGCGTTTACACGCTTCCCGGATCTCTCTGCTCGGAGCGAAAAATTATTTCGTAGCCGAATCCGCAGGAATCACGTCGATCAGATCGACTTCATAGTACAATGCCGAGTTGGCGGGAATCATCTGACCGCGGCCCTGTTTGCCGTAAGCCAGTTCGGACGGCAGCCACAGTTTGATTTTGCCGCCTTTGCCTACCAACTGCATACCTTCGGCCCAACCCGGGATTACGCCCTTCAACGTAATGTTGGCGGTATCCTTGCTGTCATAGGTATTCTGCAGATCCTTTCCTTTGCGGTCGGTCATCTTGTAGAGTACGCGTACGGTCGAAGCCGAATCGGGTTTCACGCTCTCGTCACCCATTTCAACGATCTCGTACAGCAGGCCCGAAGCGGTCTTCTTCACGTTGCTTCCTTTTTCGGCTTCGGCGATGAATTCCGCGCTGGCGATACTGTCTTTACGGGGTTTAACCACCGTGTAGTATTCGCGCATAAAGTTATAGGCGGCCTCCTTGCTCATCACGGAAGTATCGCTCTTGGCAACGTCCTGCATCGCTTTTGCGATCACCGCCAGATTCAGGTTGGCGTCCAACATCGTATCCATGTTCTGGATATAGCTGCCCATATCCAGGCCCATAGCATAGGCCAGCGAATCTTCGGTCGATTTGAGGCTGCCTCCGCCGGTCGAGGTGCAGGCGCCGAGGAAAAGGGCGGCTACACCGCTTAAAATAACAACTTTTTTCATTTTTTTAGAACTATAAATTAATAATCAGAATCGTCTTCAAAACCGTGCCACGTTTTCAGTAGCCGTATACGAGTCGCAAACTTAAACAAATTCAGCGAATAATGCACCATTTTCGCCGCATTTTCGGGCAAATATTTTCAATCTTCCGGTTTTTCCTTCCGTTTCACCATCGTGCGGGTAAAAACGAACCCGACGATCACGGCGGCCAGCGACGCCACCAGAATCGCGATTTTGCCGTTACTCACCGTCGCCGGATCGGCAAAGGCCAGGTTATTGATAAAAATCGACATCGTAAATCCGATCCCCGCCAGGCACGAAACGCCGAAAACCCCGGCCCAGGTAGCTCCCTGCGGCAATTCTCCCCATTTCAGCCATACGACCAGCCGGCTGAACAGAAATACGCCCAGCGGCTTGCCGACCACCAATCCGAAAAAGATTCCCATCCCCAGCGGCTCCAACAGCACGCGCAAGTCGCCGAATCCGCTGATCGCGACCCCGGCGTTGGCCAGCGCAAAAACGGGCATAATAAAAAAGGAGACGACGTGGTGCAGCGCATATTCCAGCCGTTGCGACGGGCTGATCGCATTGGTCGCCACCAAGCGCACCATCTCGATGTCTTCGAGCTGTTTGCGGTTCGACAGCACCTGCACTCCTTCGCGGTCGTGCCGGCGGAACGAACGCAGGTAATACCGCGTCTTGTAGGAAAAATAACGTTTCGTAAAACGGGGCGTAGACGGAATCGTCAGCGCGATCAGCACGCCGGCGATCGTCGCATGAATCCCCGAATACAGAAACAGAATCCACATCACGATACTGAGAATCAGGTAATAGCGCATCTTGTAAACATTCAGCCGCTTCAGCAGGATCATGAAGACGAACACGACGGCCGCCGCCACGAGCATTCCGACCTGGATGTCGGTCGAATAGAAAACGGCGATTACCAGAATGCCGCCGAGGTCGTCGACTACGGCCAGCGCCATCAGGAACACCTTCAGCGAAACCGGAACCCGGTTGCCGAGTAGCGACAGGATGCCGATCGCGAATGCGATGTCGGTTGCCATCGGGATCCCCCACCCCGACAGGAAATCGCCGCTCCGGTTGATCAGCACGTAAATCAGCGCAGGCACCGCCATGCCTCCGATCGCCGCCGCCACCGGAAGCGCGGCGCGGCGCACCCCGGAAAGTTGGCCGGCGATGATCTCGCGTTTGATTTCCAAGCCGACATAGAAAAAGAAAATAACCATCAACCCGTCGTTGATCCACGCTTCGAGCGGCTTGCTGAGCCGGAAATGGTCGAACCCGACGGTCAGATGGCTCTCAAGCAGGTGGTGATAGACCCCGGCGGTTTGCGGAATGTTGGCCAGAATCAGGGCCAACACCGCGAACGCGACCAAAATCACGCCGCCCGCCCAGGGGCTATGCATGAAACGGTGGTGCTTTTCGTGGCGGACAAAAAAATTCCGCTTGCGTCTGAAAGTAACGGCCCTCGTCATAATCCGTTGTCGAATCGATAAAATAACGCCGCTGCAAAACGGCAAAATGTCAGAGCCTTACCGCAAACAGGATACCAAAACCTCCTATTTGCCGCTCCGCAACGCAAAATTGCACAGTTTATAGAGCATCCGCGCGCCGACGTTGGCGTCCCAGTCATCGTCGCCGGCCGGATCGGGAGCCACCTCGCAAAGGTCGAACCCGACCACCTCGCGACCCGAAGCGGTCAGCCGGTCGAGCAGGTAAACCGCTTCGGCAAAACTCAGTCCGCCCGGAACCGGCGTTCCGGTATGCGGGCAATACTCCGGCGCGAGCCCGTCGATATCGAAACTGACGTACGCCTTTTCGGGCAGGCAGGCGATGATCCGGTCGCACACGGCACTCCAACTTTCGCCGCCGAACTTCGCGGCGGACAGCGCGTAATCGTCGAACAGGCGGACACGCGCATCCGCCGCGGCCAGGCGCGCCTCGTCGTCGCAGAGATCGCGAACGCCCACCTGCACCAGAGCCGACACTCCGGCCGCTTCGTTCAACACATTATACATAATGGAAGCGTGCGAATAGGTAAATCCTTCGTAAGCCCGGCGCAGGTCGGCATGAGCGTCGACATGCAGTACGCCGACGCCCGGATTACGCTCGGCCACCGCGCGGATCAATCCGAGCGGGACGCTATGGTCGCCGCCGACCAACCCCACCTTTTTACCGGCGTCCAGCCATCGGCAGGCCTCGTCGTACACTTCCGCATTGAGTTTTGCGGAACCTTCGTTGACCCGCGCGATACGGCGGCGCACCGATTCTCCGGCCGTACCGCCCGATTCCCAGTGTTCGATCACCCGCCGAGCCTCTTCCCGCAATTTTTTACCGCGCAGTTCCAGCGTATCGCCGACCGGCAGCGTCCCGATTCCCTGCCGCCAACCGTCCGGATTGTGCAGGTCGTACAGATCGACCTGCAACGAAGCGTCCAGGATTGCATCGGGACCGCCGGCCGTCCCCTCGCGGTAAGAGGTCGTCACGTCCCACGGAACGGACATCAGCACCAGTCGAGCCTGCTCCGGCGTAAAAGGAAGTCCGAAATAGCGCCCGTTATTCACGCCCGGAGCGTTCGGATCAAAATCTGTTTTCTCCACGTTTTTCGAAATTAAGCGGCCCGCAAACGACCGGCCCGCACGGACAAAAATAGATAAAAATACCGGATTTCCGGGAAAAGGCTTTTTTCCGAATTTTGAAATCCAACCCGTTACCGTTTTTCTTCCGACAAAAAGAACGATCCGGACAATATCCGCCAATCCGCCCGCGTTACTAATGTAGATTTCCGATTATCGTTGTGAAACGGAGATCGGGTAGTTTTTTTCATAATCATACATTAAGTTGGGTAACCCCCGTCGCAGTAGCTGCGGCGGGGGTTTTTTCACGATTCGTCCGCCCGATGCCGGATTCCGTCGCTGCCGGAGCCGGAACAAGCCGTAAAAACAAGCCTTTGCGAAAATCCGGACGGCGATTCCAAAGTTATTGTTACATTTGCCCCGGAAACAATAAGCTGGAAGATGAACGCAAAACCTTACGTGCTGGCCGACTGCGACATTCCCTTTCTCAAAGGCGTGCTGGAACCCTACGCCCGCGTGCAATATCTCAAAGGCAGCGAGATTTCGCACTGCGACGCGGCCCGGGCCGACGCTCTGGTCGTGCGGACGCGCACGCACTGCGACGAACGGTTGCTCGGCGGCACGCCGGTCGGATTGATCGCCACGGCCACAATCGGCCACGACCACATCGATTCGGAATACTGCTCCCGGCACGGCATCGCGATCGCGACCGCCCAGGGATGCAACGCGCGCGGGGTGCTGCAATACGTCATGGCGGCCCTCGCGGCCCTCGCAGTCCGGGACGAATGGTCGCCCGCAGACAGAACCCTGGGCGTCGTAGGCGTAGGAAACGTTGGGTCGCTGATCGCCGAATACGGCGAGCTGTTCGGCTTCCGAGTGCTGCGCTGCGACCCGCCGAAGGCCGAACGGAACCCGCAGGACGACTACCTGCCGCTCGGCGAACTGTTGCCGCAGGCCGACATCGTCACCTGTCACGTTCCGCTGAATCGCACGGGAAACTATCCGACGCTGCGAATGGCTTCGGCCTCCTTTTTCGAAGCGATCAAACCGGGGGCGATATTCATCAACACGTCCCGGGGAAAGATCGTCGACGACGAGGCGCTGATCGGCGCGCTGCAAAGCGGACGGCTGTCGCACGCGGTCGTCGACACCTGGAACAACGAGCCGGATATCCACCCGACGTTGCTAAGCCTGGCCACGTTCGCCACGCCGCACATCGCCGGCTACTCGATCCAGGGAAAAGCCGCCGGAACGGCGGCGGCCGTACGAGCCGTCAGCGAATTTTTCGGATTCCCCCTGAACGGCTGGTATCCTCCGCAGGTAACCCCGAGCCGGGCCGACCCGAACATCACATGGGAACGGATGCGGGAAACCATGCCGCGCTATTTCCGGATCGAAGCCGAGACGCAACGCCTGCGCAGTGCGCCTTCCGCATTCGAAAACATCCGCAACAACTACGACTACCGCACCGAGTTCTTCTAAACGATCCGATTCATAATGAAAATGTTGCGGGCGACGTACTTTTGCCCGGAATTGCTTCCGGAATGCCCGTTATTTTAAAAATTATTCCTACTTTTGCAGAAATTCTGGCCGCCTGATTAATTATGTATAAGAAAGTCATCCGTCCGATCCTGTTCCTGATTCCCCCGGAAATCATCCATCGGATCATCGTCACCGCACTGCGCGTGATTCATTACATTCCCGGTTCACGTATGCTACTGAGAGCCTTCTGCGCCGTCAGACATCCGTCGTTGGAACGGGAAGTGTTCGGCATCCGGTTCCAAAATCCGGTCGGGATCGCCGCCGGCTTCGACAAGGACGCCGAAGTGTACAAAGAGCTGCTCTCGCTCGGATTCGGATTCACCGAGATCGGAACGGTCACCCCGAAAGCGCAGCCGGGCAATCCGCGCCCGCGCCTGTTCCGGTTGCCCGAAGACAACGCGCTGATCAACCGGATGGGCTTCAACAACCAAGGGATGGAAAACGCCGTCCGCAACCTGCGCCACCGCCGTCCGCACCAGATCATCGGCGGCAACCTCGGCAAAAACACGCAGACGCGCAACGAAGACGCTCCGGCGGACTACCTGCGTCTGTTTCGCAACCTGTACCAATACGTCGACTATTTCATCATCAACGTCAGCTGCCCGAACGTCGCGAACCTGACCAGCCTGCAAGACAAGAACAACCTGAACCTGATCCTGCGCGGTTTGATCGACTTCAGGCGCGGACAGAACCAGTACCGGCCGATCCTGCTGAAAATATCGCCCGACCTGACCGACGCGCAGATCGACGACATGATCGACGTGCTGGTCGAAACGGGACTCGACGGCATTGTCGCGACAAACACGACAACCCGCCGCGACGGACTCGAAACCGATCCGGCCACGGTCGCAGCCATCGGCAACGGCGGACTCAGCGGAGGTCCGCTGACCCGACGGTCGCTGGAAGTGGTGCGCTACATTCACGAAAAAACCGAAGGTCGCTTCCCGATCATCGGCGTGGGCGGCATCATGACCGAGGACGACGCCGTAGCGATGCTGAACGCCGGCGCCAGCCTGATCCAGATCTATACCGGCTTTATCTACAACGGTCCGCAATTCGTCAAACGTATCTGCAAGCGACTGAAGCAGGAAGCCGAGAGCAAGACGAAAACGGAAACCCGATCGGAATCCGGACAACGCTAATCCCTACCGTATGCGAAACGTTCCGCTCGAAAAGGCGGAACGTTTCGATTTACGACGAACGTTCCGGAAACCGGTTTCGAAAAAATGCCGGGCGAAAACGGCCGCCGGAAACCCGACGGCGGGCGAAATCCGGGCGGAGCGGAGCCGGGAACGCCGCCCGACGCTCCTTTACCGCAGCCGGCGACTCCGGAAATTTATCGAAAAAATCAGCCGATCCGCAGTCTCGGCCGCAACGGTCCGAACGAATTTACCGATAAAGCCGTATCTTTGCCGGACGTTTCGCCGGCGGCGGGAACGTTCCGAACAACGTCCGCCGGAATCGGCCGAACGACTTTAAACCGTATAATCATAAAAAATCCCGGATTCGGGATCAGAGAAACGATGCAAGCAGAAATCATTACCATCGGCGACGAAATTCTGATCGGACAGATCGTCGACACCAACTCGGCATGGATCGGCGAAAAGCTGAACGCGGCCGGAATCAAAATCCACCGGATCACTTCGGTATCCGACCGAGCCGAACCTATCTCCGAAGCCGTCACGCAAGCGTTGTCGCACTCCGACATCGTCATCTGCACCGGCGGTCTCGGCCCGACCAAGGACGACATCACCAAACATACGCTGGCCCGGTTGTTCGGCATGAAACTGGTACGCAACGAGGCCGTCTACGAGCAGGTGCGCGCGATGACTGCCGTACGGCACATCGACTTCAACGAACTGAATCAGGGCCAGGCCCTCGTGCCGGACGGATGCACCGTCCTGCCGAACCGTTGCGGAACGGCTCCGGGCATGTGGTTCGAGCGGGACGGCAAAGTGCTCGTATCGCTGCCGGGCGTCCCGTTCGAAATGAAAACGCTGATCGGCGAGCAAGTGCTGCCGCGGCTGTACGAACATTTCCGATTCGACGCGATCGTACACAAAACGGCGATCACCTACGGACTGGCCGAATCGATCCTCGCCGAAACGATCGCCGACTGGGAAAACGCGCTGCCCGCCTACCTGCACCTGGCCTACCTGCCCAGCGCGATGAATATCCGCCTGCGGCTGTCGGCCTACGACGTAGACGGACAGCAGGCCGCGGCGGAAATCGACCGGCAATTCGCATTGCTGGACCAAGCGATCCCGTACCGGATCATCGGTTACGGCGACGCTACGCTCGAAAGCGCCGTCGGCGAGTTGCTGCGCGGCCGCGGCGAAACGGTCGCCGCCGCCGAATCGTGTACGGGCGGCAACATCGCCCACCGCTTTACGGCGCTGCCCGGAGCGTCGGATTACTTCCGGGGAGGCGTCGTAGCCTATTCGAACGACGTCAAGACGGCCCTGCTCGGCGTGAACGCGGACGACCTGAACCGCTGCGGAGCGGTCAGCCGACCGGTGGCCGAACAGATGGCGGCCGGAGTGCGCAAGGCGACCGGAGCGACTTACGGGATCGCGACGACCGGCATCGCCGGCCCGACCGGAGGAACGCCGGACAAACCGGTCGGCACCGTCTGGATGGCCGTCTCAGGCCCCGATGAGACGTATTCGATCCGGATGGTTTTCGGATCGCTGAGGAGCCAGAACATCGAACGCGCGTCGTCGAACGCGATCAATCTGCTCAGGCTGCGCCTGTGCGGCGCTCCGGGAAACGGACTGTGGACGATCCGGTACTGAAGCCGCCCGTAACCGCTTGTGTATTCGGATTATTTCATTGCTGTTGTAGTACTCACGCGTTGAAAGACGTCGTGATATTGTTTCGGCCTGAAAATCGGGAACTTTCAAAGGAACAGGGCGATAGGCACGGGCTCACGCCGGGAGTATGCCGTATGTGAAACGGCCGTTTTCCTGCGTGAAATCTTTTGTATCCGGGATCGATCTCGACACGGGACGTATCCGTACATTCGTGCATACTTAAAGCGTGAACTGTATGCGCTTATTCGTTCCGGATACCCAGGATCTCAAACCGGATCGGTCATGCAGCCTCACGTCTTCCTATGCACTTCACCGGGAGGCGGGTGAAATAAAATCCGGAACAATGAGCCAACCGATCTTTCCGAAACACGGCCCCTGCGCGACGCCGATCGCCCAGGACAATCAATTCCTGCACGAACAGACATTCGCCCTGCAACAGGAAACCGCCCGGCTCGACCGGGAGATCCGAAAAATCATGCAACGCAACGAAGAACTCGAAAAGAGGCGCAAAACAAATGCCGTTGCAATAAAATAGCCTGCGAAACAGCGAAACACATTTAGAATTCCCTTTGCGGAACGCGTATGCAAAGCGTAGCCGGATATGAAAACGGCGCGGACGAAATATCCGCGCCGTTCGAAATTTCCCGCCGGCGTTTTATTGCTGCGGCCTGTCGAAACGGAAACCGACCTGCTCGCGCGGAAGGTGACTCCCGTCGCGCCCCTGCTGTTGCAGGTCGAGCTGGATACGGTCGTACTGCTGCTCCCATTCCAACAGCATACGGTCGTAGCGGATCGCCGCCACGTCCCAGTGAATCGGACGGTTTTCGCCGCGCCACAGATCGCGGTGAAACAGTTTCAGTTCCTTGGTCATGTCCCTCAGCGATCCGAGGCGGCTGGCGTACGGCATAATCAGGTCGTACAACGCCGTATTGACCGCATATCCCTTGTCGTCGTCGCGGACGAACGCATCGTACAGGTCGGACATCTCGCCGGCCAACAGCGCCTTGTGAAACACGAAATCCATCCGCCGGGCGGCGAACAACAGCGCATCGACCGTCGAACCGTGCAGCGCGACCCGGTCGCGCGCGCGGCTGAACTGCGTATAAGCATCCTCGCACCACAAGCGCATCTCGCGGCACGCCCCCGTATTTTGCAAGTGATTCTGCAACGCCACGCCGGCTTCGGTGAACGGCGAAGTGTAAGCCATCTCGAAGTTGACCGCCCCGACGCGGCCGTGCACGTCGGCCAACTTGCAAATTCCGTCGGCGAACGGATGCCCGTCCGAATTGCGATAGAACGCCCAATCAAACGCATCGCGGTAGCGGTCGAGATCCGACTCGCCGTACTGCCAGGCGCAGGCGGCGGCGTAAACCACGCCGTACCAACCCATATCGAACAAGTCTTCGCCCATATCGTCCCACGAAGTGTTCAGCATCCCCATCGAGCCGTATTTCTGCCCGTCGCGGACGAAATTACGGATATTCTTCATGTGAGACAGGTAATCCGGGAAAACGCGCCCGCCGTAGAAAGCCGACGGCGCGACGAACGTGGCGAAGTGTTTGTCGGCATACGGCTTCAAGAACGTCTCGTAGCTATCCCGGGGCAGGTAGTCCCACGCGACGGCGATCACGTTCGACGGCAGCAGATCGAGTTTCTCGGGATGTTCGACGGCGATCTCTCCCCAAAACAACAACTTTTTATCCTTCAGCGCGGGCAGTGCGGCCACCTTTTTCAGATGTCCCAGGTAAACGTCGGCGTGCGACGACCCGGCCACCGACTCTTTACTTTTGCCGCGTCCGAGTTCGAACGTCTCGTCGCAACCGATATGAATGAACTCGGACGTGAACATCGGCACGATCTCGCCCAGGTAGTCGCCGATAAAATCGTACGCCCCCGGTTCGGTCGGACTCAGTATCTGGCTGCCGCGCTTTTCGCCGAGGTCGGCGTAACGCTCCTGCCGCAACACATAGTGCAGGTGCCCGAAGGTCTGTTGCTGCGGGATGATCTCGACATGGTAACGTGCGGCGTAATCGATCAGTTCGGCGATCTCCTCCGGGGTGATCGTGCCGCCGTACGGGTTGATCGCCGGATGCGACTTCGACTGGTATAGGTTTTCGGCGTAGATACTGTATCCGTTGATTTTATATTCTGACAAAATGCGCACCTGCTTTTTGGCGTATTCCAGCGTCGGAATCGGCCCGCGGCTCCAGTCGTCCTGCTGCCAGCGATAACGCATCGCCGGAGCGTCGCGCACGGCGACCGCCCGCACCCGGTATCCGTCGCCGGACGGATAGACCAGTTGGCGTAGCGTCTGCACGCCATAGAACAGGCCGGCGGCCGTATTGGCCGAAACGATCACGCCCTGCCCGTCGGCCAACAGCACATACCCTTCCGGATTAAAATCCGGAGCGAGTTCCAACCCCGCCTGTTTCAAGCGTTCGTCGGCCTGACGGTTCAGCCCCGGACGCGTCAGCATCACGGCCCCCTTAACGCCCGACCGCGACTTTCTTACGACCGTGCGGATATTTTCCAGTTCGTCGGTCAACGTCGCGGCGGCAAAAAAATCTTCCTCGTCGCCGGAACACACCCGGACGGTAAGCCGCTCCCCGGGATCGAAATCGCGCTCCCCGACCCGCACCTCGGCCGGATAAGGTATCAACGGCAGTTTTCCGCCTTCGAACGGGTTGTGTTGCTGCGCGATCGCCCGGCCCGTGCCCAATGCCAACAGCGCCAACAACGGCAAAATGATTCGTTTCATACGTATTTTTTATTTGAATTCGTCACACGAAAATACGCATTTCGGACGACATTCCGTTCCGTCCCGAAAAAATTATTGACCGCCGCCGTCCGAAACGGCGCATCTCCGCATTTCCCGTTATCTTTACGGCTTCGTACGAAACGCCCTGTTTTTTTACCGCCGTATTTTTTTATTCGGAGAATATTTCGTATTTTTGGCGATCCTTTTGGAGTAATGTAAAAAAACGAATTCTATGAAAATTTGTGAAATCACGGGTAAAACGGCTCAGGTTGGCAACAACGTGTCGCACTCGAACAAAAAAACCAAGAGGCGTTTTAATCCGAATCTGAAAACGAAACGCTTCTGGAACGAAGAAGAAGGCCGGTGGATCACCCTTAAAGTGACTGCCGCAGGCATGAAAACCATCAACAAGAAAGGTTTGTCCGCAGCCCTGAAAAGCGCCGCTGCGCCCAAATCGGTCTATTAATTATTAATCGAAGCAGAAAATGGCAAAAAAAGGTAACAGGGTTCAGGTTATCCTTGAGTGCACGGAACAGAAAGAGAGCGGGCTTCCGGGAATGTCAAGGTATATCACGACCAAAAACAAGAAAAACACGCCCGACAGGATGGAGCGTAAAAAGTATAACCCGATCCTGAAACGAGTAACCATCCACCGCGAAATTAAATAAGGTTTGAATCATGGCAAAGAAAGTAGTTGCGACGCTGAAGACCGGAGCCGGTAAAGCGCACACGAAATGTATTAAGATGGTGAAATCCGAAAAGACCGGAGCCTACTCCTTCAAAACCGAAGTAGTGCTGAACGATCAGATCAAAGATTTCTTCGCAAAAAAATAAGCGATTTTCCGTCTTATTACAAAAAGCTTCTTAACTGTAAGGAGCTTTTTGTATTTTTGTAGGGCGCATCCCCCGAGTCTCCCGGGGCCCATGCATATCATCAAATAGCGTACGATTATGGGACTGTTCAATATTTTTTCAAAAAAGGAGCATAAAGAAGACCTCGACAAAGGGCTCGAAAAGACGAAAGAAGGGGTTTTCTCGAAACTGGCGCGGGCCGTGGCCGGCAAGTCGAAGGTCGACGAAGAGGTGCTGGACAACCTCGAAGAGGTGCTGATCACGTCGGATGTCGGCGTCGACACCACCGTACGGATCATCGAACGGATCGAAAAACGGGTCGCCGAAGACAAATACATGAACACCGCGGAACTGAACCGCATCTTGCGCACCGAAATCACGGCCCTGCTCGAAGAGAATAAAAGCGCCGGCGAGGAGAACTTCTCCTACGAGAAACGCAACGGTATGCCATACGTGGTCATGGTGGTCGGCGTCAACGGGGCCGGCAAAACGACCACGATCGGCAAGCTGGCTTCGAAACTGAAAAACGACGGTAAAAAAGTCTATATCGGCGCCGCCGACACGTTCCGCGCCGCCGCGATCGACCAACTGGCCGTCTGGGCCGAACGCGCCGGGGTCACGATGATCCGCCAGGACATGGGTTCCGACCCGGCCTCGGTGGCTTTCGACACGCTGCGTAGCGCCGTAGCGAACGACGCCGACGTCGTACTGATCGACACGGCGGGACGGCTGCACAACAAAATCGGCCTGATGAACGAGTTGACCAAGATCCGCAACGTTATGGCCAAAGTGATTCCCGACGCGCCGCACGAAGTGATGCTGGTGCTCGACGGATCGACGGGCCAGAACGCCTTCGAACAGGCGAAACAATTCACGCAAGCCACGCGCGTCACCGCCCTCGCGATCACCAAACTGGACGGCACGGCCAAAGGCGGCGTAGTGATCGGCATCAGCGACCAGTTCAAAATCCCGGTGCGCTACATCGGCGTCGGCGAAGGGATCGACCAACTGCAGGTATTCGACCGCAGGGAATTCGTCGACAGCCTGTTCGGGGAATAAAAACCGCCCGGCGAAACCCCAGCGGTTTCGTTCGGGCGGGAAATCCGCGCCGCACCGGCGCAGGAAGCCGATTTTAAGGATTTAATTTTCCGAAAGACCCCCGGTCGATCTGGAGCGTGCCGATCCGCGGATCGCCTTTATACCGCACGGTCGCCGCGCCGGACAGGCTGGAAACGCTCAGGTTCTGAACGGCCCATACTCGCAACCCCGCCGCGCCGGAACCTCCCAGCGTAACGTCGTTTGCCTTCAGTCCGACCGCTTCCAAATGCGCGCCGCCCGACCCGGAAGCCTTCAGAGCCCCGGTTTCGCCGAAAGCCGTAATGCGCGCGCCGCCCGACATTCCGATTACGATCTGCTCGCATTTTACGGCCATATCGATATTGGCCCCGCCGCTGGCGTCGATCTTCAGGCTGCCGGCTGTCAAATCGCACACCGTCGCGAAGATAGACAGCACGATCAAAAACGAAATGGTAATCGGCATCAGTAACCGGTTCAGGATTCCGATACGCCAATCGGAGATGTCAACAAAATCGACTGCTTGCAGGCATTCGGCCACAAGAGTACCTGTTCAGGAAACAACCAACGAATTGCATTCCTATCACCGTATCACCCCATACGGCCAACTTAAATCTATTTTTGCATATTCAGACTAATTTCTTTAATTTTGAATACCTCACTAAAACTACCTCTCTTATGAAAAAACTTTCCATACTCAGCCTCACCGTCTTATTGTTGACCAATAGCTATCGAGCTCAAGCCCGTTCCCAGGAAACTAAAACAATAACAACGGAAACCATTATGAAAAAATTCCTCACGACCGTCCCTGGCGACAGTGTGGCAACCGATTCACCGAATACCTACAACCAGTTGCTTGCACGTTTTGAGCAGGCCGATACGACCCTGACCCCGTGGGAATGCGCCGAAATCTATTACGGATTCGCCCGGCAATCCAATTACAAAGGTCTCGTAGGAAACGGAGAAAGCGAAGCACACAAACTATTACAACTCGGAAAATACCAAGAAGCATTCGATCAGGCCAAATCGATTCTGCACGAATGTCCTACTTCCCTGGGAGCCCATGAAATACTGCTTGCTGTTAGCGACGTATGTAAACTTCCCCCGGAGGAGACGGAGCCTTATCGGAAACGTTTCAGAATGCTACTGCAAGGTATCTGGACTTCCGGCGACGGACGAACAAAGGAAACGGCTTTTAAAATACTCGGAATACCGGATGAATATGTTATTCTGCGCGTATTGAACGTCACAAAAACAATCCGGGGGGAGTCACTGGACAGGGAAGGGTATCTCGAAACGAAGATCAAAGCGGAAGGTATTCCTGAAGGCAAACTTTATTTCGACATAAAAATCCCGTTGGAAGACAGACGGCAAAAATTGATGAAAGGCCGAAACAAAACGGAATGAAACCTAAAACAACATCCGCCTCAAACAAAAATATGCCGTCACAAAGACGGCATATTTTATATACTTGTATACTTGAAACGCCGGAATTATTTCCCCGGCGCAGGCGTGCTAGTTCGCGCCCCGAGTTCCTTGTCCAGCATAAAGGTTCCCACCTTGTCGTCGCCGACCAGCTTCAGCGCATCGATAATGCCCTGCACGTTCTCCTCTTCCTCGATTTGCTCGTCAACGAACCAAACCAACCGGTTAGCCGAAGCGAAATCCTTTTCGGCGGCGGCCAGCTCGCACAGCGCGTCGATCCGGGCGGTCACGCTTTTTTCGTGTTTCAGCGTATCTTCGAAAGCGGCCAGCGGAGAATCCCAGGCGGAAGGCACTTCGGCAATCGGCGCCAGAGCGACCTTTCCGCCGCGTGCGAGGACATGATCCATCAGCATCCGGGCATGATCCTGTTCCTCGCGGAACTGGATCGAAAACCAGTTGGCCATTCCCTTGAGTCCTTTCCGAGCGAAATCGCAGGACATCGACAAATACAAGTATGCGGACCAGAATTCCGCATTGATCTGGGCGTTGATCGCCTCTTCCATTTTTTTACTCAGCATAATCTATCGTTTTAAATGTCCGTAAACATTCGGTCAATTTCATGTCGACATGCAAATATAGTGCGGATTTTCCTATTTTTGCAAGCAAATACGCACTATGAAACGTAAAATCAACGTCATAACGCTCGGTTGTTCGAAAAACCTCGTCGATTCGGAACACCTGATGGCGCAATTGCAACGCAACGGTTTCGAAATCGTCCACGACTCGAACGAAACGGACGCCAGGATCGTCGTAATCAACACCTGCGGATTCATCGGCGACGCCAAAGAGGAGTCCGTCAACACGATCCTCGCATTCGCCGACGCGAAGACCAAAGGCTGTATCGACCACCTGTTCGTCATGGGCTGCCTGGCCGAACGCTACCGGGAAGAACTGCGGGAAGAGATCCCCGAAGTGGACGAATACTTCGGCGTCAACGACCTGCGCGACATCGTGAAAACCGTCGGCGGACGCTACCGCGACGAACTGACCGGGGAGCGGCACCTGACCACGCCGGGCCATTACGCCTACCTGAAAATCTCGGAAGGATGCAACTGGGGATGCGGTTATTGCGCGATCCCGCTGATCCGCGGACGTCACGTCTCGGTGCCGATGGAAGAGCTGCTTCGCGAAGCGGAGATGCTGGCCGCGCGGGGCGTCCGGGAACTGATCGTCATCGCACAGGATACGACCTACTACGGCCTCGACCTGTACGGCGAGCGGCGGCTCGGCGAGTTGCTCCGCAGGCTGTGCCGCATCGACGGGCTCGAATGGGTACGCCTACACTACGCCTACCCGGCGCAGTTCCCGACGGACGTGATCGACGCGCTGCGCGACGAACCGAAAATGTGCAAATACCTCGACATCCCGTTTCAGCACATCAGCGACCCGCAACTGAAAAGTATGCGCCGCGGGCTGAACAAGGCGCAGACCTACGAACTGATCGGCGAACTGCGCCGCCGGATCCCCGGCATCGCGCTGCGGACGACGCTGCTGACCGGCTATCCGGGCGAAAGCGAAGCGGATTTCGACGAACTGCTGGAATTTGTCGAACGGGTGCGATTCGAACGGCTCGGAGTCTTCCCGTACTCGGAAGAAGAGGGCACCTATTCGGCCATGCGGCTGCGCGACGACGTACCGGACGAGGTGAAACAACGGCGGGCCGACGCGATTATGGAACTGCAAAACCGCATTTCGGCCGAAAACAACCGCCGGCGGATCGGCACGCGAGAGCGGATCATCATCGACCGGCGCGAGGGAGAGTTCCTCGTCGGACGTTCGCAATACGACTCGCCGGAAGTCGATACCGAAATCCTGGTCGAAACCGACGAGAATCCGTCGCCGGGAACCTTCCTGGACGTAAAAATAACGGAAGCAGGAGATTACGACCTTTACGGAAAATTCGTATAGGGAAGCGCGGAAAATAGATTTTGCATTTTGACAAAAAATAACTACTTTTGAGTGGACGAATCAATTTTGTCTGCAGAAATGGATGACAACAAGGCGATTATCGATTCACTGAAGAAAAAGGTTTCTCGGATCATCGAGGACAACCGGCGACTTCGCAGCGAAGTGCGTGAATTGACCGCCGAACGAGACACGGTCATCCTCGAAAAAAGAGCGGCCGAAACGGAAATACGGCAGCTCGGCAGACGAATCGAAACGCTCGAAACGGCGGCCGGTCTGATGGGAAACCGCGGCGACAGCCGGATAGCAAGGCTCAGAGTCAACAAACTATTGCGGGAAATTGACAAATGCCTTGCATTGATGAACAAGTAGCGAAGACGTTATATTGATGGCAGGAACGCGCAGGATATCGGTGAAGTTGGCGGGTAAAGAATACCCGATGACGATCCGGCAGGCCGAGGAGGAAAAGTACCGGCGTGCGGCACAAGATATCAATGCCCTGATCTCGGTTTACAAAACCCGGTTCGCCGCCGAACCGGAAGATTATCTGGCCATGGCCGCTTTGCAGGTGGCCGTCGACAAGGTCGGGCTGGAAATGAACCGGGAGATGACGGAAGAGGCACAGCGTTTGCAGAAAATCGAACGAGAGATCGACGACTACCTGAACAATATTTGAAACGTAAACGACGTCTTAATAACAGACAACAGGTTCTTGGACATATAAGTTAAGGAATAAAAACCCGCATGGATTCCTTTTAAGCTTTGCGAAACTCAACACTATTTACATTGGGGTCAAGCTCAGTATTTCAAAAACAGGCCTTAACCTTCCCCCCGGAAGGTTCTTCATCCGAAGACGTTGGACGTTTGCGATAAACGGCAGCCCCATACATGACGAGATTGGAGATTCGTCAAACAAGGAAAGAGGAATTTGTGCGGGTCTTTTTTATACCCAAACGTACATTTTGTTTAACATATAAATACATTTAACTAACACCTATGAGCATTGTAATTATAGCAATAATTGCCGTCATCTGTTCCGCCGCAGGCTGCTATGCAGGCTATTCGATCACATCGAAAATCGTCCGGAACAAGAAGGCCGCGATTCTGAAAGAGGCCGAATCGGCCGGCGAGATGATCAAAAAGGAGAAGATTCTCCAGGCCAAGGAAAAATTCATCCAGCTCAAAAGCGAACACGACCGGGCCGTCAACGAGCGCAACCAAAAGCTCTCCCAGAGCGAACAGCGCGCCAAACAACTGGAAAACAACCTGACCCAGCAGCAGGACGAGCTGAACAAGAAAATCCGCGAACAGGATTCCGTACGCGAGCGTCTGCAGGCTCAGATCGAGAGCGTCGAACGCAAGAAGGAAGACCTCGACCGCAAAATCAAGGAACAAAACACCCGTCTCGAACAGATCAGCGGCCTCAGTAGCGACGAAGCCAAGAACATCCTGATCGAAAACATGAAAGAGGAGGCCAAGACCGAAGCGATGACCTATGTCAACGAAGTGATGGAAGAGGCCAAGATGAGCGCCAACAAGGAAGCGAAAAAGATCGTCGTACAGACGATCCAGCGCGTCGCTACCGAAGCGGCCATCGAAAACTCGGTCACGGTGTTCAACATCGAGAGCGACGAAGTGAAAGGCCGGATCATCGGCCGCGAAGGACGGAACATCCGGGCCCTGGAAGCCGCTACCGGCATCGAGATCATCGTCGACGACACGCCGGAAGCGATCATCCTGTCGGGCTTCGATCCGGTACGCCGTGAAATCGCGCGTCTGGCGCTGCACCAACTGGTAACGGACGGCCGCATCCATCCGGCACGCATCGAAGAAGTCGTTGCCAAAGTACAGAAACAGATCGAAGAAGAGATCGTCGAAGCCGGCAAGCGCACCACGATCGACCTGGGCATCCACGGGCTCCATCCCGAACTGATCCGCCTGATCGGTAAGATGAAATACCGTTCGTCTTACGGACAAAACCTGCTGCAACACTCGCGCGAAGTGGCCAATCTGTGCGGCATCATGGCCTCGGAACTGGGACTGAACGCCAAGATGGCCCGTCGCGCCGGCCTGCTGCACGATATCGGCAAGGTGCCCGACGACGAACCGGAATTGCCGCACGCAATCATCGGCATGAAACTGGCTGAGAAATTCAAGGAAAAACCGGAAGTGATCAACGCCATCGGGGCGCACCACGACGAAATGGAGATGAACAACCTGATCTCACCGATCGTACAGGTCTGCGACGCGATCTCCGGAGCCCGTCCGGGAGCCCGCCGCGAAGTGGTCGAATCGTACATCAAGCGGCTGAAGGAGATGGAAGACATGGCCCTCGCCTATCCCGGCGTCATGAAGACCTACGCGATTCAGGCCGGCCGCGAACTGCGCGTGATCGTCGGCAGCGAGAAGATCACCGACCAGGAGGCCGACAGCCTGTCGCACGACATCGCCAAGAAGATCCAGGACGAAATGACCTATCCGGGCCAGGTGAAGATCACCGTGATCCGCGAAACCCGCTCGGTCAGCTACGCGAAATAAGGACAACCGGAACCGGAGGAATCCGGATTCATAAAAAGACGACGCCCGGAACTGCAGTTCCGGGCGTCGTCTTTTTATGAATAACACATAAGAGACTGCCAAACAGCATCTTATTTTTAAATCGCCGCATTAAAATACGGACATAAACCATTGAAGCACATCAATCCGGCACGTCTCAGTAAATCCACTTATAGAATAATAAAACAGGATTACTGTTCTCCGAGACTTTTAAAGATAATTCATCCAGCAAAGCGGAATCGCAACCTTTTCTCCGACCTATCTTTTTATCAGCCTCGATATTCACCGGACTGAAATATGAAATCAGATAACCGGAATTGTCGAAATCCAGATACGGTACGGGCCTCAATAAAACGCCATTCTTATCCCTGGCGCTGTTACCGGTGTACAATATCTCTCCTTGTTCGTTGGCAATCAGCACATACGGTCGGAAATCATAAGTATATTCGGCTAAATAACCGTTCGGAAATTTATAGAACGCTACCGGAACTTCTGGTTTTTCACCGCCTAAACCTTTCTGGTAGTTCGAAATCGGGTAATTCTCATCATCCGCCCTCGGTCGTTCGACACCCAAATCAAACACAAGACAGGGCGTTATCCGACCGGAGGTATCGGATACCTGGTAAATAGTATCGTTATGCTGAGCGCTCATATAAATTTGCTCTCCATACCGGTAAAAAAACGACTTCCCTTTATCGTATTGCGTCGACAATCCGAACATTTGCTTATTGAACGGAACAGCAGATATCCGTGTTTTGCCGAAACTGTCGATACATCTGTAATTAAAATAGTCTTCCTTTTGCAAAAAGGTGCTCGAACCATTTCCCATATTAAAAGCGATCAGGCCATCACCCAAAAGTTTGAACGCCTTTGCATGTGGGATCATTTCCTTAACAGAAACGGCTTTATCGTCCATGTCATACGTCAATAACTTTCCCGCATTCTTGTCATACACATGACATACCCAGTCCTTTTCCCTACCGATCTCCATGTCCGTCATTTGCAAATATTCGTTAGGACCGCGCCCCTGGCGATCCCAACAATGCACCAGCCTACCAGTCGAATCGAAAACGTAAGCTTTATTCTCACTCGCAACACCTATATGTCCGTCCAGAAGTTGCAACTTCTTTATTTTTCCAATCAGGACTTCTTGTTGCGGATCCAAAATGACATAATGCGAAAATTCCAATATACTGTCTATCAGTTTACCGTCATCATTCCGACCGACGTCAACAGTTATCGTCAACAAATCGGTAGGGTAATCCGGTCGGGATGCCGAACTTACGCAACCGGAAAACACAACGGAAAATGCGATTGCAACAAACGAGGTTCGTTTCATAAACGGAGACTCTTTAAAAAGTTACCATCATATTTATCTAAAATTATTTTCATTTCATATGATCACAAGAGCAAGCCAGATCGCCCTCCCCAGAACAACTCCTCGAATGGACTTTCACAACCAAACTGTCACTATTAACCACGTCTTCATATACGCAACTAACCTCGGCATATCCAGATGACGTTTCATCCCGGGCTAAAGCTTCTACATTTTCAGTCATCACATCAGATACTGCTGTTTGATGTAATTTCTTACTAATTCCAGAGAAAACCACCAAAGAAAAAGCACCAATAAAGAAAGTCGATTTTTTCATCTTTAATATTCTTTTAACAAAACGTTAATTTATAAACACTGTATTTATTTTTCATGACTACAAGTACAAGCCTTATCTCCTTCTCCCTCACACATTATCGCATGCGACTGGACAACATCTCCATTTGAATCAGTAACTTCTTCATAATAACAAGAAACCTCTGCAAACCCAGACGAAGTTTCGTCTCGAGCAAGAGCCTCCACATTTTCAGAGATCAAATCAGAAACCGCCGTTTGATATGAATTGACTTCCCAGGAAGTCCCAAAACGAGAGCCCCTCCAATTAAAAAAATTGTTTTTTCATCCTTCGTGTTTTTTAATGAATAAAAAATATTTATTTATCAAACTATAAATATAAACCTTAGCTTTATTTCTTTTGCGTATTGTCAAATATGACTAGACAATACCCCATTCAAGTCTATAACCTAAAGAAACATCAGCAAATCCTAATATAATTTCACTCCGAGAGTAACTCGCATATTTCCAAATTTACATGCAAAGGGGATCGCTCAACGTGATTTTTTTTGATTTCTGAAAGGATGCAAAATATACCAACATAATACAACTTTCTTCATACTATATAGATTTAAATAAAATAAATTTCACATTAAAACACTCCATATATTTGAGCAATATATACTTTTTTTTTGCGTTATTCCAAATACAAAACAGCATAAAATGAAATAATTATACGGCACAAAGCACATAATCGTCATTTTAAATCATTTTTCTGTATCATCTCTTAAACTTACAAACAAAGAATTTATCGCTTCTTTCATGAGATTTCCCGTATAAAGAATTGCCCGGAAGCGTCTGCTTCCGGGCAATTCCTATATCCGATCTCGGATTCCCTACGACAGCGGAGTCACCGAAACGTAAGATCTGTCTTTTTCTTTCTTGCGGAAAGAAACCACTCCGTCAACGAGGGCATAAAGCGTATGGTCTTTGCCAATGCCTACGTTTTCACCCGGATTGTGTACGGTGCCGCGCTGGCGAACCAGAATATTGCCCGCTTTGGCAACCTGTCCTCCGAAAAGTTTTACGCCCAAGCGTTTGCTTTCGGATTCCCGACCGTTCTTGGAGCTACCGACTCCTTTCTTGTGTGCCATCTCTGTTCTGAGGTTTTAAACGTTAAGCTTTAATTTCATCGATCTGAATCTGGGTCAGGTATTGACGGTGACCGTTCTTTACCCGATAGCCCTTCCTTCTCCGCTTCTTGAAGACGATCACTTTGTCGTCTTTCAGGTGCTTGAGAATCGTTGCATTCACTGCGGCCCCTTCTACTACAGGTGTGCCGACGTTAACCTGACCGTCATTGTCTGTTAGCAGGACTTTGTCGAAGCTCATCGAGGAACCTTCATCCCCCTGAAGACGGTGAACATAGAGCTTCCGACCTTTCTCAACTTTAAACTGTTGACCTGCGATTTCTACGATTGCGTACATTTAGTCACAAATTAGATTTGCATAAATCGGAGAGCAAAGATAGCGATGTTTTTCGAATAAAACAAAATCCCCGCGCTTTTTCACCGACGACGGGCGGAATTTCGCCGGACGGAAAGCGCGGAACATTCCGTTTCCGGCGCGCATCTATTGGTAAAAAACACGGAATCATTGTTTTTGAAGGGATAAAAAAGTCTTTTCGGGATACAAAAACCGCATTTTATTTCGTTAACGCAAATGAACGGACATTCTCCACTACCGGAATAAGTTACGGAACGTTCCTTTTGCGGCTGTCCGGACGGCTCCGCGGAGAAAGCCCCTGAAAAATTTGAGTAAATCGGAATAAAAACGTACCTTAGACAAAATTTTAAAGACAGATTACCGGACTTATGTATATCGTCAACACCTCTTTCATGGTCGATCCGGCGATCCACGACCGCTGGCTGGAATCTTTGCGCAAACACTACCTCCCGCTGCTCGCGGCACAGGGATTCGATAAAATCACTTTTACCCGCGTATTGCCGGCGACCGCCGAGGAGCATTTCACCTATTCGCTGCAGGTGGACGTCGGCGACATGCCCCGGTACAAGCGACTGGTCGGGGAACTGTTCGAGGAGTATGCCGCAACGGCCCGGGATTTGTTCGGGGACAAACTGATGTGGTTCAATTCCCTGCTGAAAAAAGTGGAATATTAACAAAACGGATATGTACAAAAAAATAGCAGGACTGGTACTGGCGGCCGCGTTGCTTTGCGAATCGCTGGCCGCGCAGTACAGTACGAAAATCGACGTATTGAAGGGAGAACAGTGGTGGGGTGTATTCGTCGGGGGCGAACAGGCGATGCCGCTCAGCGAGCCTTTTCCGCAAACGGACCTTTCCACCTGGGTGAAAAGCAACGTCGCTCCGCTGCTGATTTCGAGCCGGGGACGCTACATCTGGAGCAAATCGCCCTTTAAGATCGAATATACCGGAACCGAATTCCGGATCGAATCGCCGATCGAAGAGGTCGAAGCCGTCACCGGGGGTAAAACCCTGCGGGAAGCCTACCTGGTCTGCTGCCATAAGAATTTTCCTCCGGCAGAAAACGCGCCGACTCCGGCGGCGGAGTTCTTCACGGCCCCGGTGTACGACATGAGCGCGGAAATTCCGTTCTCGGCTACGGCCGACGACATCCGGCAGTATGCACAGAACATTCTCGCCGCAGGCTATCCGGCCGGAACGCTGGTCGTTCCCGGCGGGTGGCAATCGACGATCGGCAGTTTCACGCCGAACCTCGAAATGTACGGCGATTTTGCAGCCCTCATCCGCGAATTGCACGACAAAGGATTCCGGCTCATGCTGACCGTCACGCCATTCGTCAGCGGAGACGGGCCTATTTACCGCGCTTTCCGCAACAGCGGAGCATTCGTCAAACTGTCCGACGGACGCACGGCAATGGCCGAATGGATCGGCGGATACAGCGCTTTTTACGACATCACGCGGGAGACCGTGTACGAAATGCTTCGCCGGCAATTGGGCGTGCTGCACGACAGCCTCGGGGTCGACGGCTTCCTGTTCGACTGCGACGGAGCGCTGCCTTACGCGCGCTTCGCAAATGCCGGGGCCGCCGAATTTCTGAAAAAATGGAGCGAACTGGGCAACGATTTCCACTCCAGCCAATATACGATCAGCCGGGGCGACGGCTTCGCGCCCTATATCCACGATTTACAAACGAAACGTCCGCTGGAATGGGGGCTCTTACAGGAGATGGTATCCAATATCCTTACGGCCAACCTGCTGGGATACCCGTACAGCACGGTGAGCGCCGATCCGGCCCTGACGTCGGACTCCGTCGCACGGGACCCGAAAGTGCTGCTGCGTTACGTGCAGCTCTCGTCGGTATTGCCGGTCGCCGCGCTCGACATCGCCCCGTGGCGGATCACCGATCCGGCGGTCGCCGCGCAGTGCAAGGCGGCGTTTACCGCCCGCGAGAGAATCGGCGAATATTACCGACAGTTGATTCAGGAGAGCGCCCGCACGGCCGAACCCATCGTACGCCACATGGAATACGAATTTCCGCGTAACGGATTCACCGACTGCAACGACCAGTTCATGATCGGGTCGAAATACCTCGTGGCCCCGCTGCTCAGCGAGTCCGACAGCCGGACGGTACGATTCCCGCGCGGAGTGTGGATCAGCCGCAAAGGGGAACGCTTCAAAGGGCCGCTGGTAACCACCGTAACCGTCGCCGACGGAGAAATTCCGATCTTCGAATCCTCCAAATAATATGCGAACCTAATCTGAAACCGAACGCCATAAAACCGAACAGCCATGCTGAACAAAGAACAAACCGACTTCCTGCTGGTAAATGCCTATAATGCCGCGATCCGCGCCGGGGCGCGCATCATCGACATCTATACCGGGGACGCCGATTTCGCCGTGGATATCAAAAGCGACCACACCCCGATCACGATAGCCGACCGGGATGCGCACGAACTGATCAAGAAATACCTGAGCCAGACCCGCGTCCCGCTATTGAGCGAAGAGGGGCGCGACCTGCTGTACGAAGAGCGGCGCAACTGGGATCTGTTTTGGATGGTCGACCCGCTGGACGGCACCAAGGAATTTCTGAAAGGCAACGGAGAATTCACCGTCAACATCGCGCTGATGCACAACAACGAACCGTACATCGGGGTGATCTACGTTCCGTATATCCATAAAATTTACTTCGCGCTGAAAGGAGCCGGATGCTACCTGAAAACCGACGTAGAGCCCGACCACGAAGCGTTGTTCGACCTGCCGCAAATCTGGAGCGATACGACCCGGCTGCCGCTGTGCGACAAAGCCAACGAACCGATCCGCATCGCCGTAAGCCGTTCGCACAATACCGACGAAACGTTCGAACACATCGCCCGGATCAAAGCGGTTCATCCGGCGGCCGAGATCGTCGAGCAGGGCAGTTCGTTCAAATTCTGCCTGCTGGCCGAAGGTACCGTCGAAATTTACGTCCGCACGTCGAACACCTACGAATGGGATACGGCCGCCGGAGAGATCATTCTCAGCGAAGCGGGCGGGGTCGTCGAACCGTTCGACGGGGGCGCGGGATTGCAATACAACAAGATCTCGCTGCACAATCCGCATTTCGTATGCCGCAGCAAATATTTCAGGTAATCTTCCGGAATTTTAGACCGGGAACGTTCCGTTTCGGCCGAACTTTTAGTACCTTTGCGCCGTAATGTATTATTATAATGGTTATGGAAAACAGAAAGAGCGTGGCCCTGGTCGCTCATGACAACATGAAGCGCGACCTGGCCGAATGGGTGGACTGGAACTGGGAGGTTTTGCTGAAACATCATCTGATCTGCACCGGAACGACCGGGAAAATGGTCGAACGGACGTTGCGCGACCGGCGCGGCAAAGAGTTCGATGAGGAAGCGGTCGATATCGTACTGCTGAAATCGGGTCCGCTGGGCGGCGATCAGCAGTTGGGCGCGATGATTGCCGAAGGCAAGGTCGAAGCGGTGATCTTCTTCTGGGATCCGATGCAGGCCCAGCCCCACGACGTGGACGTAAAAGCGCTGCTGCGTCTGGCGACGCTGTACAACGTGCCCACGGCGATCAACCGTTCGACGGCCGATTTCCTGATCTCGTCGCCGCTGTTCGGCAGCAACTACTGCCCGGTGGTGAAAGATTACAAAAGTTATATCGAACGGACGCTGAATCAATAGTTCGGCGTTTCGACCACATACTGCGAACGACGACATTCCTGCTGCAGGTTGTCGTCGTTCGCCGATCATGACAAACCTAAACCAACACGCATAACCCGACCATGAAAAAATTGTTACTGTCGCTTACCTTGCTGTGCGCTTCGCTGGCATACGGACAACGCGACCCGAAAATGGACGCATTCATCGACGACCTGATGAGCAAAATGACCCTCGACGAAAAACTGGGGCAGTTGAACCTCGCTTCCGGGGGCGTTCCGGGCGTCGTAGGCGCCGCCGTAGGCCAGGACGAAGCGATCCGCAAAGGATATCTCAGCGCAACCGGCGGCATGGACCCCGCCGCGACGCAAAAAGCGCAGGAGATCGCCGTCAAGGAGTCGCGGCTCGGCATTCCTCTGCTGATCGGTCTCGACGTGATCCACGGCTATAAAACCGTATTTCCGATCCCGCTGGCCATCTCGTGCAGTTGGAATCCGGAACTGATCCGAAAAAGCGCTCGGATCGCTGCCGAAGAGGCTTCGGCTTTCGGCATCAACTGGTTCTACTCGCCGATGGTCGATATCGCCCGCGACGCCCGTTGGGGCCGAATCGCCGAAGGTTCCGGCGAAGATCCGTGGTGGGGGTCGGAAATAGCCAAGGCGATGGTAAAAGGATACCAGGGCGACGACCTGTCGGCGCCGAACACCGTGATGGCCTGCGTCAAGCACTACGCGCTGTACGGCGCATCGGAAGCCGGACGGGATTATAACACGGTGGACATGAGCCGCGTAGCAATGTACAATTATTACCTGCCGCCGTACAAGGCGGCAGCCGAAGCCGGCGCAGGCAGCTTCATGTCGTCGTTCAACGTCGTAGACGGAATTCCGGCGACCGGCAACCGCTGGCTGCTGACCGACGTATTGCGCGACCAATGGAAATTCGACGGGTTCGTGGTTTCGGACGCCGGATCGGTCGGCGAAATGACCGCCCACGGCATGGGAGACCTACAGCAGGTCGCGGCGCTGGCGCTGAAAGCCGGGCTCGACATGGACATGGGCGCGAACGCTTTTATCTGGACGCTGAAAAAATCGCTCGACGAAGGGAAGGTAACCCGGCAGGAGATCGACCAGGCGTGCCGCCGCATCCTCGAAGCCAAATACAAACTGGGACTGTTCGACAACCCGTACCAGTACACCGATCCCGAACGCCAGAAAAAGGCCCTGTCGCCCGAATATTTGCAAACGGCGCGCGAACTGGCCGGAGAGTCGATCGTGCTGCTGAAAAACGACCGGCAAATCCTGCCGCTGCAAAAAACCGGCAAGATCGCCGTGATCGGCCCGATGGGCAACACGCGCGGCGAACTGTTCGGCACCTGGGTCATGCTGCGCGAAGAAGCCCCGGCACGCAGCATTTTCGAAGCCGTCAAAGAGGTCGTCGGCGACCGGGCCGAAGTGGTCTATGCACAGGGATCGAACCTGACCGAGGAACCGATGCTGCTGGCTCAGACCGGGAAAAACACGACGCCGACCGAAACGTTGATCGAACAGGCGCTCGAAACGGCCAAAGACGCCGACGTGATCGTCGCCACGGTCGGCGAACCGAGCGGCTGGTCGGGCGAAGCGCGCTCGCGCTCGGACATCGGACTTCCGGAATGCCAGAAAGCGTTGCTCAAAGCGCTGCACGATACAGGTAAACCGGTCGTCGTGGCGATCATGAGCGGACGCCCGCTGACCCTGTCGTGGGAGAACGAACGGTTCGACGCGATTCTCGAAGCCTGGCACGGCGGAACGATGGCCGGCTACGCGCTGGCCGACGTACTGTTCGGCGACCGCGTACCGTCGGGCAAACTGACCGCGACCTTCCCGCAGAGCGTAGGCCAACTCCCGCTGTACTACAACTCGCTGAATACCGGACGGCCGTACCGCGCCGACTTCTGGGCGACGACCAAATACCTCGACATTACGAACGATCCGGTCTATCCGTTCGGATACGGGCTGAGCTACACGACGTTCGATTACAGCGACATCCAGCTCGACCGGGCGGTCGCTTCGGGCGGTAGCGGGACGATAAACGCCACGGTCAAAGTAACCAACACCGGCACCCGCACGGGCGACGAAATCGTCCAGCTCTACATCGGCGATCCGGTGGCCAGCATCTCGCGACCGGTCAGGGAACTGAAAAACTTCCGCCGGATCACGCTGAAACCCGGCGAAACGCAGGGCGTAACGTTCCGCATCACAACTGCCGACTTGAAATTCTACAACAGCGAACTGGAGCACGTCTGGGAACCCGGAGAGTTCAACGTCTGCATCGGTCCGAACTCCCGCGACGTCAAGACGGCCAAAATAAACTGGACAAAATAGCCCTTCCCCGAATGGATCTGCGCAAAGACATCCGGCGTTTACAAAAACGCTATTTCAGGCATTTTCCCGAAGAAAAAGCCGAAACCGGGCCGTTCACGGAATTCGTCGCCCGGTTCGACGGGGAATCGCTGTACGACCGCAAAAACTTCGCCGGCCATATCACCGCCGGCGGCGTGATCGTCAGTCGGGCGAGCCGCCGGGTACTGCTGCTCAAACACCGCCAGCTCGGCAAATGGTTGCAACCCGGCGGACACGTCGAAGCGGCGGACGACTCGGTGCTGGACGCCGCCTACCGCGAGATTGCCGAAGAGACGGGCATCCGCAGCGAACAACTGACGCCGCTGACGTTTCCGGGCGAAACGGCGCTGCCGCTGGACATGGACTCGCACTACATCCCCGCTTGCGCTGCGAAAAACGAAGCGGAACACACGCACCACGACATGCGGTTCGTCTTCCTGTTCGACGGCGACGACGACCGGGTGATGATCGACCGGAACGAATCCGACGCTTTCCGCTGGGTCTCTCTCGACGAACTGGCCGCCATTCCCGACTTCCGCGACCTGGCGCCGCGAATCGAAACGCTGCTCGGCGAAGCGGATGCAAAATAACCGGCGACGGCCGAGAGAAAGACGATTTCATAACAAAAACGAAAGGAGGCGGTTCGCAAACCGCCTCCTTTCGTCTGATATCCGCACTACTCCGCTTCCCGTCGTTTCAAGAAAGGCATCTTCACGACCCGGGCCCGAACGGGCTTATTGCGGATCACCACGTCGATATCCGTACCCGGAGCGGCAAAAGCGCTCTGCACGTACCCCATGCCGATCCCTTTTTTCAGCGTCGGCGACATCGTTCCGGAAGTCACCGCCCCGATCGTCCGCCCGTCCGGAGCCGCAAGCGCGTAACCGTGCCGGGGAATCCCCCGTTCGGTCAGTTCGAAACCGACCAGACGCCGTTCCGTCCCCTCCTTTTTCTGGACTTCGAACAGCGGCCGGTCGATGAAGTCGTTGCCGTCGACCGGCTTCGTAATCCAGCCGAGACCGGCCTCGACCGGCGAAGTCGTATCGTCGATGTCGTTCCCGTAAAGGCAGAAACCCATCTCCAGGCGCAGCGTATCGCGGGCACCGAGACCGATATTCTGCAAACCGTACTCCGCGCCCGCACGCCACAAAGCATCCCACAACCGGGGAGCGTCCTTCGCCGCCACATAAATTTCACACCCTCCGGCGCCGGTATAGCCCGTCGCGGAAAGAATCGCATTCCCGATGCCGGCCACCTCGGTCTTTACGAACGTATAATATTCGAGATTCTCGACCCGTTCCGGACACAACCGCTGCACGATCCGCATCGCCAGCGGCCCCTGCACGGCAAGCTGCGCGATCTCGTCCGAAGCGTCGTAAAGCTCCCTCCCGGGCCGCATTTCGAATTTTTCGCCCTGTGCGACCAGGTGCGACCAGTCTTTGCCGACGTTCGACGCGTTGACCACCAACAGAAATGTCCCGGCGTCGATCCGGTAAATCAGAATGTCGTCCACGATTCCCCCGCGACCGTTCGGCAGACAGGAATACTGTACCTTCCCGTCACGCAGCGCGCGGATGTCGTTCGTCGTAACGTATTGCAGGAATTCCGCGGCGCGGGGCCCTTTGACCCAGATCTCCCCCATATGGCTCACATCGAAAACGCCCGCCCGTTCGCGGACGGCGCAGTGTTCGTCGTTGATCCCGGTAAATTCGATCGGCATGTGGTAGCCGGCGAATTCGGCCATCCGGGCGCCATTCTCAACATGATAGCGGGTAAAAGGAGTGGTTTTCATAGATCGGTTGCATTTTTTTTGCGAAAATACGCCAATTTATCCTAATTTTATACCGGATTTCTAAATTCGACGGAAAACGTATGCTGCTGAAAGTCGCGATCATCGTTCTGATCATCTACATCATCGTCGTGACCCGCTCGCGGATCCGGCTGCCGAACCCCGCGTTGCAGGCGACGGTCGACGTGTTGCAGGCCGCCACGCTGAAAGACGAGCACGTGATGCAGATGGCCCGCAAATACATCGACTACGCCGACGCGCAAAATGCGTTGCTGCCGGTAGACGATCCCTACGCCGAACGCCTCGATCGGCTGACGTCGCGCTACGTAGCCGTCAACGGCGTTCCGCTGAATTTCCGCGTCTACAAAACCGCGCAGATCAACGCCTTCGCAACGGCCGACGGCAGTATCCGCATTTTTTCCGGACTGATGGATCTGATGAACGACGACGAACTGATGGCGATCGTCGGCCACGAAATGGGACATATCCGCAACAGCGACACGCTGAGCGCGATGCGCAAGGCCTACCTGACTTCGGCGGCCCGGAATGCGCTGGGCGCTACGGGCGGCGTGATCGGTTCGCTGAGCGGTTCGCAGTGGGGATCGCTGGCCGAGAAGCTGGCCGGATCGCAATTCTCGCAGGGACAAGAGTACGCGGCCGACGATTTCAGTTTCGGTTTTTTGCAGCGCAACGGCTACGACCCGTATGCGATGGCCAGCGCCCTCGAAAAAATCCACCGCACCTCGCAGCGGAAAGACGGACAGGCCGACGCGATCCTGCAATTATTTTCGACGCACCCCGACAGCTTCAGCCGCGCCGCCCGGATGCGGGCAAAAGCCGATGCGGCAAAAGCCCTGCCTGCCGCCTGAGAATCGCCCCGAGCGAAAAAACATTTCATTAATTGGCTTTTTTATCGTACCTTTGCGGCGCAAAAAGAGGCCGGACAGCCTTATGCCGAACCCTTTCATTCCGAACGGTTTGCCGATTACAGACTACCGCCGCGAACGGGCGACCCCGGACGATCCGGCCAATTTCGACGATTGTTTTTAATTTTTTTTAATATAAATCGCTATGGCTTATAGAATGATTCTCAACGAGACCTCCTATTTCGGAGCAGGCTCGAGAAAAGTAATCGCAGAAGAGGTCGCAAAACGCGGCTACAAAAAAGCGTTGGTCGTAACCGACAAAGACCTGGTGAAATTCGGCGTGGCCGCACAGGTGACCGACGTACTGAAAGCCGCCGGCATTCCGTTCGAAATGTTCGACGAAGTGAAACCGAACCCGACCGTAAAGAACGTGAAAAACGGGATCGCGGCATTCAAAGCCGCCGGCGCCGACTTTATCGTAGCTATCGGGGGCGGTTCGTCGATGGACACTTCGAAAGCGGTCGGAATCATCATCAACAACCCGGAATTCGCGGACGTGACTTCGCTGGAAGGCGTCGCCAATACGAAAAAGAAATCGGTTCCGGTAATCGCGCTGCCCACCACCGCAGGCACCGCCGCCGAAGTGACGATCAACTACGTCATCACCGACGAAGAAAACGTGAAGAAAATGGTCTGCGTAGACCCGAACGACATCCCGACGCTGGCGATCATCGACCCCGAACTGATGCTGTCGATGCCGCGCGGACTGACCGCCGCGACCGGTATGGACGCGCTGACCCATGCGATCGAGGGACTGATCACGCTCGGCGCCTGGGAAATGAGCGACATGTTCGAGATCAAAGCGATCGAAATGATCGCCAAATGGCTGCCCAAAGCCGTCGAGAATCCGTCCGACATCGAAGCCCGCGACGGCATGGCTACCGCGCAGTACATCGCCGGCATGGCCTTCTCGAACGTCGGCCTCGGCCTGGTGCACGGCATGGCGCACCCGCTGGGAGCTTACTACGACATTCCGCACGGCGTGGCCAACGCGCTGCTGCTGCCGTTCGTGATGGAGTACAACAAGGAAGCCGCCAAAGCCAAATACCGCACGATCGCCGAAGCGATGGGCGTCGACACCTCCGCCATGGATGACGACCAGGCCGCACAAGCTGCCGTAGACGCAGTGAAAGCGCTGGCCGTCAAAGTACGCATCCCGCAGCACCTCAGCGAACTGGGCGTACCCGAAAGCGGTCTTCCGACGCTGGCTCAGGCTGCTTTCAACGACGTCTGCACGCCGGGCAACCCGCGCAAGGCCGTAGTCGAAGAGATCCTCGAAGTGTACAAAAAAGCGTTTTAGCTTTTTCACGGCATAATTAAACCCGAAAGCGCTCCGTTTCGTAAGAGACGGGGCGCTTTCATCTTGTTGCCGGCAAGCGCTATCCCGCCGGAAATTGTTATATTTGCAACGTGCAACGCAAACATGGAAAAGAAACCGATGGAACCGCAGCGTAAAGCCCTCGAAAAAGGCCCGGAAACGGGCCGCAAAGCGAAAAAAAACGTACCGCGCCGATTGATCAAACTGTTCGCCGTACTGACCGGTTCGCTGTTGCTGCTCATCGCGCTGTTGCTCGGAGCCGTAGCGCTGATCCTGACCCCGTCGCGGTTAACGCCGCTGGTGAACGAATACAGCAGTCGCTATCTGGACGCGCAGGTACGGTTCGACACCGTCACGCTGTCCGTATTCGAGAACTTCCCGAACGTCAGCGTCAAACTTTCCGGCGGCGAGATCATTTCGCACGCTTTCGCCGGATTGCCCGACTCGCTGAGAACCCGGATTCCGGCGGCGGCCGACACGCTGCTGAAATTCGACGAATTTTCGGTTTCGCTGAACCTGCCGCAACTGCTGGCCTCGCGCATTTCGATCCGCCGGATCGCCCTGACGCGGCCGAGAGTCTATGCCTACGTTTCCCCGTGGGGCAAAGCCAACTGGGAAATCTTCGCGGCGGACACGACGGCCGGCGACTCCACGGAGCAGGGCGGCGACCTATACCTGAACATCGCCGGCCTGGACATTCGCAACAGCGGACGAATCGTGTACGACAGCAAGCCCGACAAGCTGTACGCTACGGTCGACCTGGAGCACCTGCGGCTTAAAAACACGTTCCGCCACGACTACAAAATCGACCTGAGCTCCGTGAACAGCGTCCGGCTCGATACGCTGGACGCCTGCGGCAGCCTGCCGGTCGCCCTGAAAGGCGGTTTCACGTTCAATCCGAAACATCCCGAAACGATCGCGCTCGATAAACTGAACCTGCAACTGGGAGACATCCCGATAGGATTCGACGGCCGCATGTCGATCGCCCGGGACAGCATCGTTTCCGAACTGCAGTGCACGATCCGACCGCTGGCGCTCGAACGGGCGATCACCCTCGTTCCGCCGCAACTGATGCCGACGCTCCGGGCATTCGACACCAACCTCGCCTTCGACCTGCATACCCGGATCGACGGCAGCTACCGGTTCAGCGACGGACGCCTGCCACGGATCGACCTCGACGTCACGACCAACGACGGATACCTCTCCTACAAAAACGCGAAGGCGCGGATCGACCGGTTCGGGATCGACGCTTCGCTGCGCTACGATCCGCAACGGCCGGACTCGACCGGCGCGGTATTCCGCAAACTGGACATCGCCGGATCGGGCATCCGGCTGCACGGCAGCGGCTCGGTGTGGAACGCGATGCGCGATCCGGCCGTGCGGATGAAACTGACCGGAGCCGTCTACCTGGACACGCTGTCGATCCTGTTCCCGTCGAAACAGGACATCGCCGTACGCGGACGGCTCGGACTGAATACCGACGCTTCGTTCCGGATCAGTCAGCTTCAGATCGGAAAGATCGGCAAAACACGGGTAGAGGGCACCATTACGCTCGACAGCCTACTGGTCGATATCCCCCGCGATACGATTTTCATGATGGTCGGCGGCGGGATGATCCATTTCGGATCGGACCGCAACCGGCAAGACTCGCTGATCGGGAAAGATGCCGAGATGCTGCACACGACCGTCAAAGCCGACACGTTAAACCTCCGCATGAAACGGCAGTGGGTGCTGCTCGGATCGGCCGTATCGGCGTCGGCCCACAGCGCAGCATCGACGCTGAGCGGCGACACGACCGTCGTACATCCGCTGAACGGCCGCGTCGAGGCGCGTATGCTCGCGATGGCGGCATTCGACTCCACCTGGATTCGTCTGGACGGTATGCAAAGCAATTTCAGCATTGTTCCTTCTGAAAAAAATCCGGCGGTGCCGCTGCTTCAATTGGGATTCGACGCACGGGCGATGCAGGCGAAAAGCGCCGTCAACCGCTACGATCTGCAAAACGGGCATGTCGATTTCCGAGCGACGCTGGTTCCGAACCGAATGGACTCGACCCGGCGGCGGCAACTGCTCGATTCGCTGCAACAGGCCTATCCGTCCGTCGCGCGCGATTCGCTGTTCGCGTACCACCGTTCCCGAACGCAGATGCGAAGCCGTTCGCGCAAAGACGACTTTTCGGGCTCCGACCTCGATCTGTCGCTCGACAAAAGCGCGGCGGAGATGTTGCGCCGATGGGACGCCAGCGGATCGGTAAAAGCCGCTTCGGGACGGCTGCTGACCCCCTACTTTCCGCTGACCAACACGCTGCAAAACGTCGATATTGCCTTTACGACCGATGCCGTCAAATTGAAAAACACACAGATTCAATCCGGACAGTCGTCGCTCGAACTGACCGGCGAAATCTCGAACCTGCGCCGCGTACTACTCGGACGGGGACAGTTGAAGATCAAAATGAACATCGAATCGGATACGCTGAACTTCAACGAACTGATCCATGCCGCGACCGTCGGCGCACAATACGAAAACGCTTCGGAAACCTACCAGAGATCGGTCGCCGAAGCCGAGAACAGCGAACAATTGCAACAGGTGATCGCCGAACAAAGCGGCGTGGACGACACCACCGCAGCGAGTCCGCTGATCGTGATCCCGTCGAATGTCGATGCGCAGATCGACCTGTGCACGCACTACGGCATCTATACGAATCTGCGCCTGAACTCGCTGGCAGCCGAACTGATCGCCCGCGACCGCTGCCTCCAGATCAAAGACATGAAAGCCGAAACCGACGCCGGCAGCATGAACCTGACGGCACTGTACGCGACCCGCAGCCGGGACGACATCATCACCGGGTTCGACTTGGAACTGACCCGGATGAAAGTCGACCGGCTGATCAGCTTGATTCCGGAAGTCGACTCGATGCTGCCGATGCTGCGGTCGTTCGAAGGCGTCGTGGACTGCCAGATCGCGGCGACCGCGGCCGTCGACACGATGATGAACATCGACCTGTCGACGCTGAACGCCGCATGCAGCATCCACGGCGAGAACATGGTGCTGCTCGACGGCGAGACCTTTACCGAGATCGCCAAAATGATGCATTTCAAGAACAAGCAACGCAACTTGATCGACCGCATTTCGGTCAATATGTTGGTGCGCAACAACCAGATCGAGCTGTTCCCGTTCATCATCGAGATGGACCGCTACAAAGCCGCCGTCAGCGGCGTGCAGAAACTCGACATGAGTTTCAACTACCATATATCGGTGCTCAAATCACCGATCCCGTTCCGCCTCGGCATCAATATTTTCGGCACGCTCGACAAATTCAAATTCCGGCTGGGCCGGGCGCGCTACCGCAGCGAGAATATCCCGTCGTACGTCGGACTGATCGACACGACGCGCGTCAACCTGCGGCATACGATCACCGACATCTTCCACAAGGGGATCGAAGCCGCATCGCTCAGCGGGATGAAGATCACGCCGGCCGCCGATTCGCTGACCGTAAATACCGACAGCGAAGCGCTGTCGAAGGCGGACAGTCTCGAATTGCAACGCCAGGGCATCCTACCGGGAATCGACTCCTCGGAAAACGGAACCGACAGCACGGCTGTTCGACAAAAACCGGACACGGCCGTTTCGGAAACGACACCGCCGACGATAACTCCCGCCGAAACGAAAACGTCCGGACGGAAAGAACAGCGCGCCCTACTGAGACAACAAAAGCGGGAACGCAAAAAAGCGAAAACGAACAATTAAAAAAACAACGATATGGCAAAAATTTTCTGCTTACTCGCCTTGTGCTGCCTGGCAGGAGCGTGCGGCTCCGGAAACGAAAAAAAACAGACTACGGCATCCAAAAATTTCCAAATGATCGAAGTTCCCAGTATCCTGGACAACCCGGACGACCGGGCCGCATACATCGGCAAAAATTACTGGCGGAATTTCGATTTCACGGATACCTCGCTGATCGGCAAACCGGAAACAACGGAACAGGCTTTTGCCGATTACGTCCACATCATCGAACACATGAACGCCGAAACCGCCGCCGCATCAATCAAAACCACGCTGTCGAAAGCGGAAGCGGATACGGCAATGTACGCCCATTTTTTAGACCTATTCGAGAAATACCTCTATGATCCGAACTCCCCGATGCGCAACGAAACGCTCTATATCACCGTTCTACGGGTTGCTATCGGCTCTCCGAAAACGTCCGAAGCGGAAAAGACACGCATGCGTTACCGCCTCGACCTGGCTCAGCGGAACCGTCCGGAAATGCCTGCGACGGATTTCGCCTACACGCTGGCTTCAGGAAAGACCGGCACGCTGTACGACATCGACGCCGAATACCTGATCCTGTTCTTCAATAATCCCGGCTGCCATGCGTGCCAAGAGACGATCGACCAGATCAACGATTCGGAAACGGTTCGTAAAATGATCGGGGACAAACGGCTGAAAGTGCTGTCGATGTATCCGGATGAAGACATGAAAGCATGGAAAGAATACCTTCCGACGCTTCCGACGCATTGGCTGAACGGCTACGACGCTTCGCAGCAGATCAAGAACGAAGAACTGTACGACCTGCGCGCCATCCCGACCCTTTACCTGATCGACCGGAAAAAGTTCGTAATCCTGAAAGACGCTCCATTCGGAGAAATCGAACATTACCTGACACAAAAAGCCGAAAAGTAGTTACACTTTCCGGCTCCGGATATTTTTCTTCTTCAAACCATGCCGAAAACCGGCGGTCAGGACACGCACAGAATCAATAACTGGGCCGTCAGGATGCGCAGGAACATAGTCAGCGGGTAAACGGTCGCATACCCCACCGACGGCATATCGTTGCCGGCCACGCCGTTCGAGTAGGCCAACGCAGGAGGATCGGTCATCGCCCCGGCAGACACGCCCATCAGCGTATAATAATTGACCTTAAGCACCTTCCGGGCAATGATCCCGACGATCAGCAACGGCAGTACCGTGATGATGAAGCCGTAACCGATCCAATGATAGCCCTCCTCGTACAGCACCGTGTGGACGAATCCTTCGCCGGCCCCCAGGCCGACGCAGGCGAGAAACAGCGCAATCCCGATCTCGCGCAGCATCAGGTTGGCGCTCATCGTCGTATAGGTCACCAGCTTATAGTGCGGCCCGAAACGGCTGATCAGAATCGAAACGACCAGCGGACCTCCTGCCAGCCCCAATTTGACCGGCTGCGGAATGCCGGGAAACATGATCGGCACGCTGCCGAGCACGACCCCGAGGAAAATCCCGACGAAAATCGGAATCAGATTCGGTTCGTTCAGCCGCCGCATCGAGTTGCCGAGTATTTTCGAAACGGCATTGATCGCCGACTCGCTGCCCACGACGGTCAGCCGGTCGCCCATCTGAAGCTGCAAATTATGGTTCGGGATCAGATCGACGCCGGCCCGGTTTACCCGCGTCACATTGACGCCGTAACCGCTGCGCAGCCGCAGGGCGCCGATATACTGCCCGTTGAGTTTCGATTTCGTAATCATGATGCGCCGCGAAATCAACTGGTTGTCGAGACGTTCCCACTCGTCTTTGTCCATATCGAGTTTCTCGCCGACGAAATCGGTAATCAATCCCATATCGTCGGTCGTGGTCACGATCAGCGCCTTATCGCCGACCGACAGCGGAGTCTGCGAACCCGCGATGTCGATACGTCCGTCCGGATGCAGTACGCGGGAAATAACGAACTGTCTGTTTATTAGTCGCTTGATCTGCAAAACGGTCTTTCCGTCCAGAAACGGATTCTTCACTTCGACCGAAATACGCACGGCTTCGTGCGCACCGCCCTGTTTGACCGTATAAGCCTTGTCTTCCTCTTCGAAACGGATCCTGAAAATCCAGCGGATGAAGATCATCGACAGGATGATCCCGAGCACGCCGAGCGGATAAGCCACAGCATACCCCATCGCGATATCCGGGGAGTCGATCCCGGTCATGTCGCTGTATGCCTGCTGAGCGGCTCCCAGACCGGGCGTATTGGTCACGGCGCCGGAAAGAATCCCGACCATCGTCGTAATCGGCAGACCGGTAATCAAATAAATCACGTAGGTAATTACGACTCCCAGCAGCACGATCCCGGTAGCCATCAGGTTCAACTGGACGCCTCCCTTCTTAAACGAGGAAAAGAAACTAGGCCCCACCTGCAGCCCGATCGAATAGACGAACAGGATCAATCCGAATTCTTTCAGGAAGTGTAACAGGTGCTCGTTGAGCTGCATCCCGAAATGGCTGAACGTGATCCCGACGAACAGAATCCACGTAACGCCGAGCCGCACCCCGGCAATCTTGATCTTACCCAACGCAACGCCGAGCGAAATCACCACGGCGAGAATCAACACCGAATGAGCGACCCCGCCTCCCCAGAACGCATCGTTCCCGAAAAACAAATTGCGAAAAAATTCCTCCATACCGTCTGTCTGCTACGACCCGAGCATCCCTCCGCAAATTTCGAAAACGCGCCCGGAATCTGAATTTCATTTCGGGTGCGAAGTTAATTAAAATATCCGGCATTTCCCGATGCGAAAAAACAGGAAAAAACCTTTTTTTTTTAAAATTATTAAGAAACTTTTTCGCACCCGCCCCATCCGTACCGCCCGAAAATGCGAAGCCGCCAGATCGTCCCGCGCCTGTAAAAACACCGATAAAAATCCGGAATCCATTTCTGCGGTTGTAAAAAACATTCCGCAATGCGGAAAAATAAGACGGTTTTATCTTCCTAAAATCAATTAATTTAGTTTATTTTGTAAAAAATTAGGAAAGTTTTCTTCGGAATCGCACCCCAAAATTCAATAACTCAAATGAAAATGAAAAAATCGATTTTACCCGTATTGCTCGCTGTCGCACTTGCAACGGCTGCCTGTACGTCCAACACGAAACGACAGACGGCTACCCTGAGCGACGATTCGCTGTACACGACTTTCCGGGATCCCGGCCACGAATGGCGGGGCAAACCGTTCTGGTCGTGGAACGGACGGCTCGAAAAAGACGAACTGATCCGCCAGCTTCATATTTTCAAAGAGATGGGTATGGGAGGCGCCTTTTTGCACTCCCGCGTCGGACTGAAGACCGAATACCTCGGGCAAGAGTGGTTCGACCTGACCAACGCCGTGGCCGACGAAGCTGAAAAAATCGGCATGGAAGCGTTTCTGTACGACGAAGACCGCTGGCCTTCGGGCAGCGCCGGCGGCATGGTCACCGAGAATCCGGCCTACCGGATGAATTTCGTGACGCTCTACACGATGCCCGCCGAGGAATTCAAGTGGGACAACGATTCGATCGTCTCGGCATTCGTATGCAAGCTCGACGGGATCGACTACTCGGAACTGGAACGGCTGACCCCCGAATCCGACATGACCCGATACGCCGGGAAAACCGTCCTGAAATTCCAGCACGAAACGGAAAAATGCTCCGACGGCTACAACGGGACCACTTACCTCGACCCGATGAACCGAGAAGCCACCGACCGCTATATCTACCTGACGCACGATCAGTATGAAAAACACTGCGGCGCCCGGCTCGGCGGCAACATCCAGGGGATCTTCACCGACGAACCGCACCGCGGCGGATTGTTCACCTCGCACGAAAGCAAAACCGACGGAGTGACCAGCGGCATCCACCACATTCCGTGGACGCCGAAACTGCCGAAAGAGTACAAAAAGGCATACGGAGAAGACCTGACCGCCGAACTGCCGAAAATTTTCCTGCGCGAAAACGGCGAACGGGTCAACGACGCCAAATGGCAATACTGCGACCTGGTACAAACGCTGTTCTTGAAAAACTTCGCCCAACCGCAATACGATTGGTGCACGAAACACAACATGATCTATACCGGCCATGTGCTGCACGAAAACAGTTTCTCGAACCAGGTGACCATGCAGGGTTCGCTGATGCGTTTCTACGAATACCAGCACAACCCGGGCGTCGACATGCTGACCGAGCACGACAACTCCTACTGGGTGGTCAAACAGCTCTCTTCCGCCGCCCGTCAATTGGACAAAAAATGGCTGCTGTCGGAACTGTACGGCTGCACCGGCTGGCAGTTCAACTTTGCGAACCACAAGGCTGTCGGCGACTGGCAGGCGCTGTTCGGCATCAACGTGCGCTGTCACCACCTGTCGTGGTACACGATGGAAGGCGAGGCCAAACGGGACTACCCGGCCAGCATCTTCTACCAATCCCCCTGGTGGAAAGAATATAAGTACGTCGAAGACTACTTCTCGCGGCTGGGCGTGATGCTGAACCAGGGCGCTCCGGTATGCGATCTGCTGATCGTCAACCCGATCGAAAGCGTAATGAGCCAAGTGAGCGTCAAATCGTTCAACGGCTTGGGCGCATCGGCCCCCGAAATCGTCTCGATGGAGCAGAAATACGCAGACCTGTTCCACTGGCTCGCCGGCGAACGCATCGACTTCGACTACGGCGACGAGGAGATGATGGGACGCCTCAGCAGCGTGGGTAAGGACGCCGAAGGCAATCCCGTTTTCAACGTGGGACACGCCTCCTACCGCACCGTATTGGTAGGAAACATGGAAACGATGCGCGAAACGACCCTGAAAGCGCTCCAGAAATTCGAGGAGGCCGGCGGCAAAGTGATTTTCGCCGGCGAAGCGCCTAAATTCGTCAATGCCGTAGCGTCGGAAGCCCCGGCGCAATTGGCCGCGCAGAGCATCCGGATCGATTATGCGCAAAAACCGATCGTAGAGACCGTGAAAAGCCTGATCCGCCCCGTAGTACAGGTGACCGATGCGTCGGGTAACGACATGAAAAACGTCTTCGGTCAGGTGCGTCAGGACGGCGACCGCTATTACGTCGTACTGATGAGCATGGACCGCGGCCGGAAGTTCGATTCGGTAACCGTAACGTTGCCGTTCGCCGGCGAAGTGACGCTGTGGGATTGCAAAACGGGCGACGTATGGAAACAGCCGACCGTAAGCTCCGGAGCCGAAGGATCAAAAATACTCACTTCGTTCGAACCCAACGAGGAGAAAGTTTACACGATCTCGGCCGCATCGCCGGCATTCGCCCGGCAGATGCCGGTAATTACCGAAAAATCGCGGATATCCCTGCCCGACACGTACGATTACACGCTGAACGAACCGAATATCTGCGTACTGGACGTAGCCACTTGGCAGATCGACGAACAGCCGGCGCAACCGCTGACCGAAATCATGAAAATCGATCAAGCGGTACGCAAGCATTTCGACTTGCGTCCCCGTGGCGGAGAGATGGTACAGCCCTGGTATGCGGAAAAAACGGACGGAGTCAACTACCAAAAACCGCTCGGCGTACTGAAAATGCAGTTCCCGTTCGACGTAGCGGTCATGCCTTCCGACACCCTCTTCCTGTGTCTGGAAACGCCCGACCGCTTTACCGCCGTAATCAACGGCCGGAAGCTTTCGATGGAACAATCCGCGGGCTGGTTCATCGACAACAGCATCCGTAAATTCGCCGTCCCGACAAACTACCTCCAGCAGGGCCGGAATACGGTCGAACTAATCGCTAATTTCAGCCGCAACCTCGACCTCGAAGCGCTGTACCTGATCGGCGATTTCGGCGTCGAATTGAAAGGCATTCAGCGGACGCTGACCAAACTACCGGCCAAATTGAAAGTGGGCGATATCGCGACGCAGGGACTTCCGTTCTACTCGGGAGCCGTTTGCTACCAGATCGGCAACCTGCCGAAACCCGCCGCCGGCGAACGCATCATGCTGCAAATGCCGGGCTTCGACGGCGGTTGCATCGAACTGAACAACGACTATGCGCACCAGATCTGCGGATGGGCTCCATACCAAATGGACGTAACCCAGGTGGCCGAAAAAGGCGATGTAGCGCAGTTGAACGTGGTGCTTACGCGCCGCAACACATTCGGCCCGCTGCACGCGCTGCCGGCACGTGCAGGAGCTTACGGCCCGTGGAACTGGCGTACCGAAGGCGGTTCGTTCACAATGGATCAGTACACCCTGCTGCCGGCCGGCCTGACGCAACAGCCGACGCTCGTCATCGACGACGTGAAATAGGCGAACCGGATCGAAAATACGGCAAAGGGGCGGGAGCATTCCTGCCCCTCTGCTTTCGAAAAACGAACCATCAAAAACCACGGTAATGAAACGAATAATCGGAATCATCGCATGGACGGCAACGGCTGTGCTGCTGCTCACGGCGCACGGAGCATCCGCACAGAAAAAACGGCTGCATACCGTCCCATGCAGAAACTACGCCCAGGTCGAAGCGTACTTCCGCTATACGCCCGGATGCGGCACGATCGTCAGCGGACACCGCGGCGGCATGGCGCCGGGATACCCGGAAAACTGCATCGAAACGTTCGAAAATACGCTGAGCCATATGCCGTCGTTCTTCGAGATCGACCCGCAGATGACCCGAGACAGCGTGATCGTGCTGATGCACGACCCGACGATCGACCGCACGACGACCGGCAAAGGAAAAGTATCGGACTATACCTACGAAGAACTGCAACGGTTCAACCTCGTAGACCGCCAGGGCACGGTGACCCCGTATAAAATACCGCGCGTCAGCGACGTGATCCGTTGGAGCCGCGGTAAAACGATCCTGAACTTCGATAAAAAAGAGGTTCCCCGCGACGTGCTGATCCGGCTCGTCAACGAACTGAAAGCCAAAAACGTCATTTACACGGTACACTCGGCCGACGACGCGCGCACCTGCTACGGACTCGATCCGGACGCGCACTTCTCGGCCTGGATCGGCGACATGCGGCAATTCCGCGAATACGAAGCCACCGGGATTCCTTGGTCGCGGTTCATCGCCTACGTGGTCAGCGGTACGATGAAACCCGAACAGCGGGAACTGTACGACGCGCTGCACGCAAAGGGCGTCCGGTGCATGATCTCGGTAGCCCCGACGGTCGACCGGCTGCCGGAAGCGGAAAAACGGAAAGAGGGATACCGGACGGAGATCGCCAAAAATCCGGATATCATCGAAACCGATTATCCGCTCGAACTGATCGGACTGTACTGATCCGGAGACGCCTCGGACAAACGTCGTCCCGCTACCGAAAATAAAAACCGCCCGGATTCGCGCGAATCCGGGCGGTTTTTATTGAATACGACGGCGCGTTATTTCGCTTCGTCCTTGATGCAACGCACAGCCTGTCCGCCGAATATCGGACCGTACATTACCTGTGCACGTTGGTAAGTCGCATTATTGGTCAGCAACATGCTATACGATTGGGCCGTCGTCGCACCGGTCTTATCGTTCAGCTTGAACTGATAACCGGTCGAACCCATAAAGTACCCGAGCGAATTGTAATCGAGATCCTTAGCATTGCTGGCATATTTTCCTTCGGCCTGATCGGTCGTCTTGTTGATCGCGCCGGACAGTACGACGTCGAAACCCGCACCGTTCAGATCGGCCAGCGGGGCTCCTTTCTGCTCAGCCACATAATACTTACCGGGAGCGATTCCTTCCGCTTCGTTGCCGGCTCCCGCAAGGGCGTCCAGCTCCGCTTTGGTCGGAATATGCCACCCTTCCGGGCAAATACCCTGCTTGCCTTCCTGCTGATTCCAGTTCGAGGCGGTTATCTCGCTTACGCCGAACGCCGTAGCATAGTCGTACAGGTAACCCATTTTTTCAACGGACGCAGCGTCGGTAGCCGGTTCTCCGAGGAATCCCGGATACCAAACCCCGTTGCCGTCGGCGGGATCGGACGAAGGAGTCTTTCCGGCAGGCAGGTAACGCAGATTTTCGGCCATCCACCAGCGGTCGTCGGCCAGCTTAACGATCTTGTAGGTAACGCCGCCGTATTCGAGCGACGGCACTCCCTGCGTAATCGTGTACGTAGCCTCCATCGCCTCCATCAACGGCGAGAATTTCGTCGATACGGTAAGCTCGTAAACGAGGGTTTCCTCGGATTCGTTCGCTCCGATCTTCAGCGTAAAGGTATGATCGCCCTTGCCGCTATCGCCCAGGTCGGCGCCTTCGAACGAACCCGCTACTCCGGTAACTTCCCATTCGGTATTACAAACCAGCTTGGCCTTGAACTCGCCGCCGTCCATCGAAGCGGTCGTATCGGCCGGAACGAATGCGATCGAAATCTTATCCTGTTTTACCGTCAGCACGGCCGTAAGCGCGCTCGAAGCGGCTTTGACCGTAATATTTCCGGTTACGTCGTCGCCGGTTTTCGGGGAAACGAAAAACGACAGCGTGGCATTGCCTTTGCCCGACTCCATGTTCAGCGAACTGATATTCGAACTTTTGGAGGTCACCGTCCATGCGACGTTGGATTCCAACTCGGCCATATAAGTACCCCCGGCGGGATCGGCAATCACTTCCGCCTCCTTGAACTTGAGCACGGGATCGACCGGATCGTCGTTCTTGTCGTCGCTACAGGCGACGAACAGCAAAGGCAGCGCAAGGGCGGCCCATAAATAGATCATTTTTTTCATAACGCATTTTTTTAGTAAAACATTCATACAATCTCTTCTACTTCTTCTATCGTTCCTTCCGCTCAGAACTGGCAGCCGATCGCCAGCGCGAAAACGCTGCGGTTCCGGCCGGCTACCCAATCCAACTTACCGGCATGAACGCCGCTCCATCCCAGATCTCCGTACACGGGCAGGGCGATCCGGCCCACCGGGCGCGTATAGCGCACTCCGAGCGACAGTTCCCCCCGGGTCGCTGCAAGGTATTCGTATTCGTAATTTCGGTACTCCTCGTTGCCCGCCGCATAAGCCCCGGGGTCCATACCCGGCACAGAAGAGGCCGTCCGACCCTCCCCGAGCCGGCTGCCGCCGCCCGTATGGCATGCCAGCTCAACGCTGCACTTCAGCCACCCGCGTCCGACCCTGAAATTGCGGTCGGCACCGATATGCACCCGTACATTCTCGACATACTGCGAACGGGTGTACGGAAAAACCAGCGAGCCGATCCCGCTGCGATTGTAGTAGTCCGCACCGGCACGCAGGCTCATCACCGGATTGTAACGGTCGGCCTTCCAGTCGAACTCGTACTCCAGACCGGCATTGACCGCACGCTGGCGGTAAATCTGTCGACTGCCGTAGATAACGGTCTGCACCACCCCGCCGATATTTTCGCTGCGCAGGACATTTTCATTGTTCTTCAGGTTGACGTATCGGAAGTTTCCCCGGATCAGATGGACGTTCCGACGATGCGCGACACTCATTACGCCGCGGTATTCCAGTACATCCGATCCGCTGTGCGTCCAGATCGTCCCCTTCTCCCCCGTCTCGCCCTTACGGTACCGGTAGGTGAACTCGTTGAAAAAACGGAATCCCCTGCTCCGGAAAGCGATCTGTAGCGCAGCGCCCTGCTCGGAATCCTTCATCGGCAGACCCGAGATCCCCGGTTCGTTCAGATGCATACCGTTGCCCGTCCACAGACCCTTCTCGCCGAACCACACGCCTTTGTTGAAAAACATATCGTAATTCTCGCCGGTCGTCCCGATTTGCTCGCACAGCACCCGCTCGGTATTTTTGCGGTACAGGTAATTGGCCCCCAGTTCCACCGCAGCGAAACGATACACAAATCCTGCCGAAAGATTCAGATCCATCATCGTATTGCTGTGGCGCAAATCCTTGCGTTTGGCGTAGTTGTCGGCTTCATAATCGATTCTCAAGCCGCCGGTCAGCTTCTTGGTCAGCAAAAAGCCTACCCCGCCGGACAGGATATACAGCTCCCGCGTCTTTGTCCCGGGCGTAAACTCCACCAGATCGAACGGCCGGTCGCCGGGATTCAGCAGAATCGACCCGGACATATGCTGGCCCCGAAAATAGCGGTACTGCATTTTCCCGTAGAATGAAACTTTCTCGAAACGCCTGAACGACTCGGTCTTAAGCCCGAAATCATAGCTGTCGTCGGATTCCCAGTAATTGATAAAACGACCGTTCTGTTTACCGAAATAAGCCTCGGCATAAGAGACACCCGGAACCGGAACCGCGCCGTGAAGCCCCGCCGCATTGTACGATGCGAGCCACCCGTCGCTGCGCGCGATGTAATCGAAATCGTACAACGGTTTCTCCTTCCTTTCCGCCTGAACGGACGGCCTGAATTTCGGCGATTTTTCACGGCATTTCCGGGCGTCGGACACCGGACATTCCGCTCCACGCCCCCGATGCCTTTTTTGGGCGGATGCCGTAAAACCCACCGCCGTCACCGCCAGCGTCACCGATAAAACCGCTATGTATCTTCGTATCCGTATCATAACTTTCATTTTTTCAAGGCACTCCGTCACCGGACGCCCGTATGGAGCGACTGGACGCTGCGCTCGTGGAAATCCTGCGTCGAATTATTGGTATCCTGATAAACGACCCTACCGCCCGCCTTCAGCGTAGCCTCGGCATCGATCCCGCTCGGATCGTTCCCGTAGGCGTACCCGTACACCACCGGATTGCCCTCGATCGCGAGCGTGGCCTCGGCATCGACGTTGCGGTACAGGGTCCGCCCGAGGAAATTCTCAGTCAGCGTTACGTAACCGGCGTCGATCGCAGGCGCCAGCCGTTTCGCATTTCCGGTCGAGCTGCCCGAAAAGACCTCCATGCCGTCCATGATCCATTCGTTCGGCACTTTGATGCAGCGGGTTCCCGGATAACCGGGCTTCAACACCTCGTTGGCCGCGTCGTTCATATACTCTCTGGCGGTGCCGGCTTCTGCGGGCACCTTGAAAAACAGCGTCGTCGGCGAATCGACCGAAATCGTATAAGCCTTCGCCGTTCCGGTCTTCCGAAGCACCTGCATGTAACGGTCAGTGCGCACTTTATCCCCCGGAGTGGGATGGTAAGTCGTGTTGGTATAGTACGTATTGTCGTAGCAGACGAAACAATCCGCACGGTTCAGATCGACCGACAGCGGATACTGCAACGTATGGTCTATCGCCCCGTTGATGCACATTACGGCCTGGCCGCCGGGTTCGAGCGGATAATCCGTACCGCCGCCCGGAAAACCCCACACGCACTCCACCAGCGGCACGTAATCCCGGAACGATTTCTCCCCGGTCTCGGGATCGGCAATCAGCCAGACGTTCGTTCCGTACGCATTGTAAGGATCGACCGTTCCGAAACAGATATTGTCGAGGTAGGCGACCTTTTCGGAATTGTTGTACAGGATCACGTACTTATCGCTCTGATAAGTACCTTCCAGCGGATCTTTCTTACAGCCGCCGCAGTAGACCTCCTTGATGACGATTTGACTGGTTTTGGAAGCCACCAGCGGGATATTCACCGGCTGCGAAAGGTCGCTGGCCGCAGAGACGATCATCTGATCGCGCGCGCCGTTGAAATAGATGACCGCATCCTGCTCCGACACCCGGTCGCGCGCGCTGACCCGGTAAATTCCGAAAGCCACTTCGAACCGGGCCATATCGTCGTTGCCGGCCGAAGCCGTATAGACCGTGCCCCTGTCCACGTCCTCCAGAGTCACCCGCGCGCTCCCGCCCTCCCGGTCGGGATGACCTTCGGGGTACACCAGCCGCACGGTGAGCTCCCGAGTCGTCCCCTCGTACGGATTATCCTTCCCGTCGAGCAAGTCGTTGCACGAACACAACACGACAGCGACCATGCCCAATACGATTCCCGCGATATATTTATACTTTTTCATACTCCTTTTCCGCTAAAATTTTAACCGCAAGGTCAGTCCGTAATAAAAATCGGGAGTCAGGATCACCTTCACCCCGCTCGCATACGAAGCCAGGTACTTGCGGGCATTGGTAAAGTTGTTGGCGTAGAACGAAACCGACGCCACGTTACCGATCTCCTTGGTAATGCTCAGATTGGCCGAAAAATAAGGATCGTACCCGTCCTGTTTCAACTGGAATGAGTTCCCGTTGATTATCAACCCCTTGAGCACGGGATCGTTTGCGGCGGCATCGTCGTAATTGTAGACGTTTCCTTCCAGATCCATATAGTAAAGCGGCCTCAGCGCCGTATAGCTCTCGCCCTCCTGCTCCACCTGGTAGGCCAGTTGTTTACCGTGATAGGACGAGATGTTCCGCGAGCGCGAAACCAGCGACGCCTCCAGGCGCAACGAGATGACCATCCGGATCGACGGAATGTGCGTAATGGCGGTCAGGTTCGCATCGAGACGCTTCGTCTGCCGGCCGTTGTAGGTGGCGGTCGTCGAACCGCCGTTGTCGGCATAAATCCCCACGTACTCGAACGAACGACCCGGAATCGACGAATGCGACTGGTTTTCCTTGTAAATGTAGGAAAACCCTTCGTTGACGTACTTCACGTTCGTATAAGCGGCATCGAAACGGAACTGTGTCCGGATCGACGGAATCTGCGGGAAATCGACCGTCACTTCCAAACCTTTCCGGTCGACCGGCGAACTGTTGTCCTGATAGATGTTCTTCACGAAAGTCTTGTCCATCACCTTGGTATCCATCGGCGTGTAACCGGCCGACGGATCGTCCTTGTCGCCCACGAGGATCTGACCGGTGCGGTTATCCACGACGATGTCGGGATTGGCCGGCATTTTATAACCGCCCGGCACTTGACTGATGCGGTATTCGAACGGCGAATAGGTCGTATTGAGGCGATAAGGATACTTGGTTTTATTGAAATAACCGGCCACCGATATCCGGGTGCCGTCGAGGGTCAGATCCACCCCGACCTCGATATTCCGGTTACGCATCCACCGCAGGTTGTCGTTGTAGGCGATCGAATAGGGCGTCGTATGGTAGACATACACGCTGCGGTTGTCGGCGTACGAAGCCCCGAACACCTGGATATCGCGGTACAGCGGATCGGGGTAAAGGATATTGAACGACGGCAGTTTCTCGGTGATTCCCCATCCGCCCCGCACGTTCAACTGGTTCAGAAAATATTTCCGTTCGCGATTGATCAGCGTATATTTCACATTGAATCGCGGCGACAGGCTCTGCGCCTTGTCGTACTGCATGTTCTTGATCAGGGTCTTCTCGCCGCGGACGCCGGCCATCACCCCGAGCGAAGTCTGACCGAGCTGCAGCGTCAGGTTGTCTTCGAGGTAGACCGCCAGGTTATGCATATACGGAATGTCCGTATACGGCCGGGGACGGAAACCGTTCGGCTGCAACTGCGGATTTTCGTAATACTCTCCCTGACCGACATTGCCGTTCGCGCTCCAGGTGACGCCGGCTTTCACCCGGTTCAGCAGCCGGTCGAAACGGCGCGACCAGTTCGCCTTCAGCGAGACCCCGTAATCCAGCTCTTTCGAGTCGATGAACTGTGTGTTCACGTAATTGACAGGCAGTTGATTGGCGACGAAATAACCTTCGGTCGTCGCATTCACGGCCGGCTGTTCCGACGCGGTATGTACCGGCAAGTGGTATTTCGACAGCATGTCGGCATAATTCACCGAGGCCGTTACCGCCACGTTCGTAATCCAGGATTTGTTCAGCAGCCAGTCGAGCGAAGTATTGAACCGCAACGCATTGTCGTGCGCCTTTTTCCACTCGCCGGTCTGCGCGTCCGGGTCGTCCTTGGTATTCATGCCGCCGAGATTGCCCGTCAGGCCGACCGAAAAGTTCAGCGGCGTGCTTCCCCGCCTGAAAACGCGCGCATAATTCAGCGCGATTCCGTTCCGCTGGTAAGTCGTGTACGGCGAAACCGGGTTGTCGATCGCGCGCGTATGCTCCAGCGCGACATTCAGCGAACCGAGATCCCTCCCCAGGTCGAAACCTTTGCTCAGCGAAAACTGCTTGGTTTTGGGGTTCGTCGTAAAAGTCGCCGTATAAGGCGTTTTGCCCTTGCGCGTCTTTACCTTGACGACGCCGCTCGTCAGGTCGCCGTATTCGACCGACGGAATACCCGTAATTACTTCGATGGATTCCACGTTGCTCGATGCGATATTCCGCGTGCTCGCTCCGGACAAGTCGCCGAACGAAGCGTTCGTCGACAACCGTACGCCGTCGACCTCGACCGCCGTACCGAACGAAGCGTTCCCCTGCGAGACGCCGCCGTCGCGGATCGAAAACACGTTGTCTTTCATCAGGTTCGGGTTCACGGTTTTGCCGCCCGGCAGCAGGCTCGACACGTCCGAAACGTTGACCATCTGCAAATGGTCCAGCGCCGCCTTGTCGATCACGCGCGAAGTGCTCATGCTGTTGCGGTTCTCGCGCGCGGTAACCACCACTTCGGAGAGTTTCAGGTCGGCGCAGCACAACCGGAAAACCAGATCGTCCCTATCGCCGGTCACGTTCAACTCGCTGTCCAGAGCGACGTACCCCAGGCACGAAACATTGACCGGATGCTTGCCGGCCTGCACGTTCCTGATCGAAAAATGTCCGTTGTCGTCGGTAATCGCCCACAGGTTCGCGTCAACCACCGTCACGACGGCCATCGGAACCCCTTTCGACGACTTGCCGATCTGCACTCTTCCGGATATCGTATATTTTTGTGCGGAAACGCCCAGGACACTAACGCTCAGCAACAAAGCAAGTAGAAATTTTCTCATCCAGCAACCCTAATTTAATCAAGCCTCCAATCCGGACCAACTTTTGCAAAGATGAAAAATTTTGTTACAAAAGACAAAAATAAGCACCTTTTTCACACAAAAAGCGATGCAGCATTCCGCAAAATGCCACATCGCAAACCATTCGTAAAACCGGATAATCCTCTATTTCGACAAGGCCTGTTCGATATCGGCGATGATATCCTCCGCATCCTCGATGCCGACCGAAAAACGGATCAAGTCGGGCGCTACGCCGGCTTCGATCAGTTGTTCGTCGGTTAGTTGGCGGTGGGTATGGCTCGCCGGGTGCAGCACCGAAGTGCGGGCGTCGGCCACATGCGTGACGATAGCGGCCAGTTTCAGGTTGTCCATAAAACGGATCGACACGTCGCGTCCGCCTTTCAGTCCGAACGACAGCACGCCGCAGGAACCGTTCGGCAGGTATTTTTGCCCCAAATCGTAGTATTTGTCCCCTTTCAGGCCGCAGTAATTCACCCATGCCACCTGCCCGTTGCCTTTCAGGTATTCGGCTACTTTCTGCGCATTGGCACAGTGGCGCGGCATCCGCAGGTGCAGCGTTTCGAGTCCGAGGTTCAGCAAGAAAGCGTTTTGAGGCGACTGGATCGAGCCTAGGTCGCGCATCAACTGCGCGGTCGCCTTGGTGATATAGGCCAACTTGCCGAAATTTTTCGTATAGGTCAGTCCGTGATACGAAGCGTCGGGACGGGTCAGTCCGGGGTATTTGTCCGCATGGGCTTCCCAATCGAAATTGCCGCTGTCGACGATCGCGCCGCCAACGCTGGTCGCATGGCCGTCCATATATTTGGTCGTCGAGTGCGTCACGATGTCGGCCCCCCACTCGATCGGGCGGCAGTTGATCGGCGTGGCGAACGTATTGTCCACGATCAGCGGCACGCCGTGACCGTGCGCGATCCGCGCGAATTTCTCGATATCCAGCACGGCTACGCCGGGATTGGATATCGTTTCGCCGAACAGCGCTTTGGTATTCGGACGGAACGCCCGGGCGATCTCCTCCTCGGAAGCGTCCTGATCGACGAACGTCACCTCGATGCCCAGTTTCGGCAACGTCACGCCGAACAAGTTATAGGTTCCGCCGTAGATCGTCGACGCGCTGACGACGTGGTCGCCGGCCGAACAGATGTTGAACACGGAATAGAACGAAGCGGCCTGGCCCGAAGAGGTCAACATGCCGGCTACGCCGCCTTCGAGCGCAGCGATCTTCGCCGCTACCGCATCGTTGGTCGGGTTCTGCAGCCGGGTATAGAAGTAGCCGCTCTCTTCCAGATCGAACAGCCGGGCCATCTGTTCGCTCGTCTCGTATTTGAACGTGGTGCTCTGATAAATCGGCAGCACGCGGGGCTCGCCTTTTTTGGGAGTCCATCCCGCCTGAACGCAAAGGGTCCCCCGATGTAGTTTTTTCTCCATTTAGCTGAATTTTAGATTTGCAAATGTAATCATTTCCGCGAAAAATCGTACGCTTCCGGCCGGATCGGAACTACAAAACCCGCCGTCCGACCGGGTACCCGAAAACGACTCGTACCGCCGGACGAACGCTTCCCGGAAAACGATACCGCATTCGGGTACATTTATGGAATTTCCGGCGGAGAAAGGCGGAAAATTACGATAAATTCCATACCTTCGATTTCCGAACCGTCCCGTCGGGAACGATTGAGCATCGGTTCGCACGCGATCGGTTTCGACCGGAACGCAAAAACAGCGGACGAACCGGCAATTCCCGAAAAGGCCGTCCCGTCGTCCGTAAAACACTGCATATCAAATCGCAAAGGCCATGAATCATTCCGGAATCCGATATTGTTTTCAGCTTTGGAAAGCGAAAGAAAGCATTGTTTTTTTTGTCCTTCTTTCGTATCTTTCGATCCCCGGCGCCCTGTACGCGGCAACCGGGGCAAATGCGCGATCAACCGTTAATCCTAATGATATGAATTTAAACACGCCCCCTGCGATCGCAGGAAACATACCGCAGGACGTAACCGAAAGAGCGGGCGAGAACGCCGTCTTTATCGTGTACGGACTCAAAGAAACGCCCCGGACGGCAGACCGGATAAAAGATTTGTGCGCCAACTTCTCGGCCATGATCCGCAGCATACGCAACCGATTCCCCGACATGCAGTTCAGTTGTACGATGGGATTCGGGGCCGACGCATGGAGCCATCTTTTCCCGGAACGGCCGAAACCGCGGGAACTCGAAACGTTCCAAGAGATCAAAGGCGCCAGGCATACGGCGGTTTCCACGCCCGGAGACCTGTTTTTCCACATCCGGGGCAGGCAGATGGGCGTTTGTTTCGAATTCGCTTCCATCATCGACGAAAAGCTGAAAGGAACCGTAGACCCCATTGACGAAGTTCACGGCTTCAGGTATCAGGACGGCAAGGCGATCATCGGATTCGTAGACGGCACCGAAAACCCGGCCGTGGACGAAAATCCGTACGAGTTCGCCGTAATCGGGGATGAAGATTCCGGATTTGCGGGAGGCAGCTACATTTTCGTGCAGAAATACCTGCACGACATGAACGCATGGAACGCCCTGCCGGTCGAGGAACAGGAAAAAACGATCGGCCGGAAAAAATTCAACGACGTGGAACTCTCCGACGAGGAGAAACCCGCCAACGCTCACAATGCCGTGACCAACATCCAGGACAGCGCAGGCAACGACCTGAAGATCGTACGGGCGAACATGCCTTTCGCCAACACCTCCAAAGGAGAATACGGCACCTATTTCATCGGTTATGCGGGAACGTTCTCCACCACGCGGCGGATGCTGGAAAACATGTTCGTCGGCGATCCGGCAGGCAATACCGACCGCCTGCTCGATTTCAGCACCGCCGTAACCGGCACGCTGTTTTTCGCACCCTCCTACGACCTGCTCGAAACGCTCGGCGAATAAATGCTACCGGCTCCGAACGGGGACGAACATCCGGAAGACGCGCACGATGCGACGCGTCTTTCGTTTTATAAACGACTCCCCTCACCCGAACAGCAAACGATCCGGCCGAATTTCAGGCGAGAAAACGCACTGTTATAAAACGACGAAGCGATCCCGCCGTCGGCGGGATCGCTTTAAAAACGAAACAGTCCGAAACGGATTATTTGTTTCTTTCCGGACGCAGGCTGCGGACAGTCGCACCGGCCTGCCACATTTCGCTTTCGCGCAACTCTTTGAGCTCCTGGTTCAGCTTTTCGCGGTAATCCGGCTTGCTGTTCGAGTCGATCGAACGCTGCGCTTCGTTACCGGCAGCCACTTCGGCGTACAGTTTCTTGAACACCGGCAGGGTCGCGTCGCGGAACGGCTTCCACCAGTCCAGGGCGCCGCGCTGTGCGGTCGTCGAGCAGTTGGCGTACATCCAGTCCATTCCGTTTTCGCCTACCAACGGCATCAGGCTCTGGGTCAATTCCTCAACGGTTTCGTTGAAGGCTTCCGACGGCGTGTGGCCGTTTTCGCGCAACACCTGGTACTGCGCGGCGAAAATACCTTGGATAGCGCCCATCAGCGTACCGCGTTCGCCGGTCAGGTCGGAATAAACCTCGCGTTTGAAAGTCGTTTCGAACAGGTAGCCCGAACCCACGCCGATACCCAGCGCGATCACGCGTTCCATAGCGCGGCCGGTAGCATCCTGCAAAACGGCATAGCTTGAGTTCAAACCGCGACCTTCGAGGAACAAACGGCGCAGCGAAGTACCCGAACCTTTCGGAGCGATCATGATCACGTCCACGTCTTTCGGAGGAACGATACCGGTGCGATCCGAATAGGTAGCGCCGAAACCGTGCGAGAAATAGAGCGCCTTGCCGGCCGTCAGGTGCTTTTTCACGGAAGGCCATACGGCGATCTGAGCGGCGTCCGACAGCAAGTACTGAATAATGGTCGCCTTTTCGCAGGCTTCTTCGATTTCGAACAGCGTCTTTCCCGGAACCCAGCCGTCGGCAACGGCTTTGTCCCACGTCTTCGAATTTTTACGCTGGCCGACGATCACGTTGAATCCGTTATCTTTCAGATTCAGAGACTGTCCGGGGCCCTGAACGCCGTATCCGATCACTGCGATGGTTTCGTTCTTCAGCACTTCGAGCGCTTTGCTCAGGGGGAACTCTTCACGTGTGGTCACGTTCTCCACAACTCCCCCGAAATTCATTTTTGCCATGATTTTCTGTTTTTAAAAATCGATTTATAAGTTTGTTATAGTTCGTTCAATCCGTTTCCGTTCGGCTCGCGGTGCAGCACCACGCTGCCCGAACGCGTAAACTCGATCAGGATTCCCCGGCTTTCGAGCTCCGTGCGCATGTTCTCGATCTCCTCGCGCGTGCCGGTCTTCTCGACCACTACGTACGCCGGGTTCATCTCGATGATACGGGCGCTCCACTCGCGGACGATCATGTCCACCGTGCCGCTCTCCTTGAAAATCTTCGACGAAAGTTTATAGAGCGCGATCTCCTGCGTAATCAACTCGTCATTCGAATAGTATTCCACCTGGATCACCTCGACGATGTTACGCAGTTGCTTGGCCAGTTTGTCGATAACCTCCTGCGTCGTAAAAGCCGAGATCACGAACATACTGATTCCCTTGATCGACGATTCCGATACTTTCAGACTTTCGATGTTGATCTTACGCCGCAGGTAGAGAGCCGTAATCCGGTTCAACACCCCGATCTGGTTCTCCGTAAATGCGATAACGATATATTCCTTAATCATAACTGTCAACTCCGTTAGGTTCTACTTTTTGTCAGGTTCCTTGGCGATCAGATCCGACAGCGATGCGCCGGCCGGCACCATCGGAAAAACGTTCTCCTCGGACAGCACGTCCACTTCGAGGAAATAGGCTTCCGGAGCCTTCACCAGTTCGTCGATCGCCCCTTTCAGTTCCGACAACTGCGTCACGCGACGGTTCGGAATCCCGTACGCCTCGGCAATCATCGTGAACTTCGGGTTTTCGAGGCTCGTGTACGAATAACGCTTTTCGAAGAACAACTGCTGCCATTGGCGCACCATACCGAGGTAATGGTTGTTCAGCACGATCATCTTGACGCCGATCTTGTTCTGCATGATCGTCCCAAGCTCCTGCATCGTCATCTGAAACCCGCCGTCGCCCATCATCACGACCACTTCGCGGTCGGGCACGCCGAGTTTCGCCCCCATCGCGGCGGGCAGCCCGAATCCCATCGTGCCGAGCCCTCCGGACGTAATGAAACTGCGCGTACGATTGAACTTCGAATAGCGGGCGCTGAACATCTGGTGCTGTCCCACGTCGGTTACGATCACCGCATCGGCCTTTTCGGCCTCGGCCAGCGTGCTGACCACGTCGTACATCGAAATACGGACGCCCTGCGGATCGGTGCTCGGCTTCACGACGACTTCGTATTCGCGTCGATGGTAGTCTTCCGCCATCGCAATCCATTCGGCGCGCTCCTTATACCGGATGCCCACTTTCAGCGCGTCGAACGCGTCGCCGGCGTCGGCATGGATCGGCAGTTCGACGGCCACGTTCTTGCCCAGTTCGGCCGGATCGATATCGACGTGGATGATCTTCGCATTCGGCGCATACTGCTTCACGTTACCGGTCACCCGGTCGCTGAAACGCATACCGACGGCCACGATCAGATCGCTCTGCTGCGTCATCCGGTTACCGGCGATATTGCCGTGCATCCCGAGCATACCGATGAACAGCGGATGGCTGTTCGGCACGGTCGAAATACCCATTAGCGTCTGCGCCATCGGGATTCCGGCCGCTTCGGCGAACTCCAGCAACTTGGTCTCCGCGCCGGCGAGCTTTACGCCCTGTCCAACGATCAGCAGCGGACGTTCGGCCGCATTGATCATTTCGACGGCCCGCTGGATCGCTTTCGGATCAACCTCCGGATGCGGCTTGTAGCTGCGCAAATAAATGCACGGTTTATAACTGTAATCGAACTCCTCGACCTGAGCGTTTTTCGAAATATCGATCACCACCGGCCCGGGACGTCCCGTGCGGGCGATGTAATAAGCCTTGGCGATCGCACCCGGAATTTCGGACGCTTTGGTCACTTGGAAATTCCATTTCGAAATCGGCATCGTCATGCTGATCGTATCGGCCTCCTGGAAGGCGTCCGTTCCGAGCAGAGTCGAAGGCACCTGCCCGGTAATGCAGATGATCGGCGTCGAGTCGAGCATCGCGTCGGCGATCCCGGTCACCAGGTTCGTAGCGCCCGGGCCGGACGTAGCCAGGCAAACGCCCACCTTGCCGGTGGCGCGCGCATAACCCTGCGCGGCATGTACGGCGCCCTGTTCGTGGCGCGTGAGAATGTGATTCAACCGATCGGTATGATGGTACAGATGATCGTAAATCGGGATTACCTGACCGCCCGGGTAACCGAATATCGTATCGGTTCCTTCGGCTATAAGCGACAGTAAGAGAGCCTCGGCCCCTTTTATTTTTTGTTTGTTGGACATAATGAACGTATTAAAATTCAACCATCGGAAAACAACCGCAACCGCCCGGAACGTATTCCGAAAACGATTCTGCTATTACAAGGCTGTTTCCCCGAACAACGTGTTGCTAAATGTTTTCGCGTACTCCGCCCTTGTCGGCCGATGTTACCATCGATGCGTAGGCCTTAAGGGCCCGACTGACGACTCGGTTGCGCTCCACGGGTTCGAAGCGGACAATCGCCTGCCTGCGCATATCGAGCTCCTCCGAAGTAAGTTCTACATTGATCGTTCGGTTCGGTATATCGATAAGGATCGTATCGTCGTCCTTTACCAGCGCGATGTCGCCGCCCGCTGCGGCCTCGGGTGAAACGTGCCCGATCGACAGTCCCGACGTACCGCCGGAAAAACGACCGTCCGTAATCAGCGCGCACGCCTTGCCGAGATTCACCGACTTCAGGTACGAAGTCGGGTACAGCATCTCCTGCATACCGGGGCCCCCTTTCGGCCCTTCGTAACGGATCACCACCACGTCGCCGGCTTTCACCTTACCGCCCAGAATACCGTCGCAGGCCTCTTCCTGCGATTCGAATACGCGGGCTTTGCCCTCGAAACGCAGGATCGACTCGTCGACGCCCGCCGTCTTGACGATGCAACCGTTGCGGGCGATGTTGCCGAACAGTACGGCCAGTCCGCCGTCCTTCAGGTACGGATGCTCCAGGTCGCGGATACATCCCTTCTCGCGGTCGGTATCGGCCGCCGGGTATCTCGTATCCTGCGAACCCAGTTTCAGGTTGAAACGTTCGCCGGGAGCGGCCAGCGCACGCGTCTTCGCCTCGTCGGCAACGTCCGGACTGCGCAGGTCGTTCAGGCGGATCGCCTCGCCGAGCGTCATTCCGTCGATGCGGACGACAGCCGTATCGAGCAGCTTCCCTCGGTTCAATTCGCCGAGAATGCTCAGGATTCCGCCGGCGCGGTTGACGTCCTGAATATGGTACAGCGGCGTGTTCGGCGCAACTTTGCAGATCACCGGCACGCGGCGCGACAGCATGTCGATGTCGCTCATCGTGAAATCCACGCCGGCCTCTTGAGCAACCGCCAGCAGGTGCAGCACGGTATTCGACGACCCCCCCATCGCGATATCCATCGACATCGCGTTCAGGAAGGCCGCGCGCGTAGCGACCGACCGCGGCAATACGGCTTCGTTATCGTCGAAATAATATTCCCTGGCATTCTTGACGATCAATTTGGCCGCCTTGCGGAACAACTCCGTCCGCAGTTTATGCGTGGCTAACACCGTTCCGTTACCGGGCAGCGAGAGTCCCAGCGCCTCGGTCAGACAGTTCATCGAGTTGGCGGTAAACATACCGGAGCACGAACCGCAGGTCGGACAAGCGGCGCGTTCGAGTTTCGACAAATCGTCGTCCGAAAAATCCTTGTCGGCTCCCTTGACCATCACGTCGATCAGGTCGTAAGCGCGGTCGCCGAGCCGTCCGGCCTCCATCGGCCCCCCCGACACGAAAACGGCCGGAATGTTCAGCCGCATCGCGGCCATCAGCATCCCCGGGGTGATCTTGTCGCAGTTCGAAATGCAGATCATCGCGTCCACCTTGTGCGCGTTGCACATATATTCGACGCTATCGGCGATCAGGTCGCGCGACGGCAGCGAATAGAGCATCCCGTCGTGTCCCATCGCAATCCCGTCGTCGATGGCGATCGTATTGAACTCGGCGGCGAAACAGCCCTCTTCGGCGATCCACTCTTTGATTTGCTGTCCGATTTCATGCAGATGCACGTGCCCGGGGACGAACTGAGTGAACGAGTTGACGACGGCGATCACCGGCTGTCCGAACTGTTCTTCCTTCATTCCGTTTGCTCTCCAGAGACTTCTGGCTCCCGCCATTTTCCGTCCCGTGGTACAGACACTGCTTCTGAGATTTTTCATAACTTTCGTTTTCTTGTTTCTTCCCTAATGTACTGCGGCAAAATAAGCGAAAGAATCCTGTTTCCGGTCTTCGTTCCGCGCGCCGCCTATGATGCTCAAACCGGCATAACGCCGATCATATCGTTATCATCCAACCGGTTAACAGACATCCGGGCACTATAACAAACCGGTTACGAAATGCCTGGGCGTCCGTTGATCGAGCAAAGGTAGAACTTTTTAAAAAACAATAAAAATTATTAACCGCTTTTTTACGGGTGAGTCCCGATTCCTTCGGCCTCGAAAATTCACGGAATCCGGAAAATACGGCGGATCGGCCCATACAAAGCGAACCGGACGGACGGCGGCCGATAAAAACAGCGGCATACGTATTTTTTTTTACCTTTGCTGCGTTATAAACTTATAATCGAAAAGAACATGAAGGAAGAATATATCCCGTTCGTCAACGACCTGATCGAACTGGCCATCCGCGAGGACATCGGCGACGGCGACCATTCGTCGCTCGCGTGCATCCCGCACGACGAACGCGGCCGGATGAAGCTGCTCGTCAAGCAGGAAGGCGTCCTGGCCGGCGTCGAAGTCGCCGAAACCGTGCTGCGCCGGCTCGATCCGGAAGCGAAATTCGAAAAACGGCTCGACGACGGCGCGCGCGTCCAACCGGGCGACATCGCCTTTTACGTCGAAGGACGGCTGATCTCATTGTTGCAGGCCGAACGCATCCTGCTGAACATCATGCAGCGAATGAGCGGCGTGGCGACACAGACGGCCGTTTACGTCCAAGAACTGGACGGGCTCAAAACTCAGGTGATCGACACGCGCAAAACCACGCCGGGCATGCGCGTGCTGGACAAGATGGCCGTCCGCATCGGCGGCGGCGGCAACCACCGCATCGGACTGTTCGACATGGTGATCCTCAAGGACAACCACATCGACTTCGCCGGCGGCATCACGCCGGCGATCCGCAAGACGCAGGCCTACCTGAAAGAGAAAGGCAAAAATATCCCGATCGAAGTCGAGGTGCGATCGCTGGACGACATCCGCGAAGTGCTCTCGGTAGGCGGTGTCGACCGGATCATGCTCGACAACTTCTCGCCGGAGACGACCCGCGAGGCGGTCGCGTTGATCGGCGGACGGTACGAAACCGAATCGTCGGGCGGCATCACGCTGAAAAACCTGCGCGAATATGCCGAATGCGGCGTAGACTTCATCTCGGTCGGCGCGCTGACGCACCAAATCAAGAGCCTCGACTTGAGCCTGAAAGCGTGTAAGGCCGGCGAATAATCTCTCTTGCCGATGAATTTCGAAACGCGGTATGACCTGTCCCGGCGCGGACGATACGCCGGACGTTTACTTTTCCTGATTACGATGGCTGCGCTTATCCTGAATCCCGGTGCGGCGGCCCAGGGCCGCTTCGACTACGCCGACCTGCGCGGCGGTTTGTTCACGCCGAAAACCGTCGGCGGCGTCCGCAGTATGCGCGACGGCGAACATTATACGGCGGTCGACAGCGGCCGCATCGTCCGATACAGCTACCGGACGGGCGAACGGCTGGCCGTGATTTTCGACCGCGCGACAGCCACCCCGTCGATAGACTTTACGGATTACCGGTTCAGCGCCGACGAAACCCGCATCTTGCTGTCGACCGACGTAAAACCGGTGTACCGCCGTTCGTTCACGGCCGAATACTGGATATTCGATACGAAAGACGGATCGCTCAGGCGGCTTTCGACGGGCGGGCCGCAGCAACAGGCCGCCTTCTCGCCGGACGGCCGCCGCGTGGCCTTCGTTCGCGACAACGACCTTTTCGTGGCCGACCTCGCGGACGGCGCCGAACGCCGCATTACCTCCGACGGACGGAAGAACCACATCATCAACGGTATCCCCGACTGGGTATACGAAGAGGAATTCGCCTTCGCGCGGGCGTTCGAATGGTCGCCCGACGGACGGCGGATCGCCTGGCTGCGGTTCGACGAAAGCCGCGTCAGGGAGTACAATATGAACCGTTTCGACGGGAAGCTGTATCCGGAAAACTACACGTTCAAGTACCCGAAGGCCGGCGAGGAAAACTCGATCGTCGAACTCTACTGCCACGATCTGGAAACCGGCGAAACCGTCCGGATCGATACCGGCGGCGAAACCGACCGATACATTCCGCGCCTGCTGTGGACGCCGTCCGGAGAGCTGGCTTTCTACCGGCTGAACAGGCTGCAAAATCACTTCGAAGTGTTATTGAGCGACCGCAACGGCGCGACGCGCGTCGTTTACGACGAACGCGACGAACGCTACGTCGAACACGCCGACCGGTCGACCGTCACGTTCCTGCCCGACGGCGACCGTTTCGTCGTCCGCAGCGAACGGAACGGCTACATGCACCTGTACTTGCACAGCATCCGCAAAGGCTTTCTGAAACAACTGACCGACGGACAGTGGGAAGTCACGGCGATGCTGGGCGTCTCCGACGACCGGGTTTACTACTTGTCCACCGAAACCTCGCCGCTCAGACGCGACCTGTATGCGGTCCGACTGGACGGCAAGGATAAGAAACGGCTGACCGGGGGCGACGGCACTTACAACATCCTGCCGTCCGAAGGGTTTCGCTACTACATCAGTTACTTTTCGAACGTCGAGACGCCGGAGCGGATCACGCTGCACGCCGCCGACGGCCGGCTGATCCGCACGCTCGAAGACAACGCCGCGCTACGGGATACGCTGGCGGAGCGGGGCGTACCGGTCAAAGAATTTTTCACGTTCCGGAATTCGGAAGGCATCGAACTGAACGGCTATCTGCTGCGGCCCGGCGATTTCGACCCGGCGAAAAAATACCCGGTGCTGATGACCCAGTACAGCGGTCCCGGATCGCAGCAGGTCGCCGACCGCTGGACGATGGAATGGACGGACGTGCTGGCGCAGCAAGGCTATATCGTCGCCTGCGTCGACGGCCGGGGAACCGGGTTCCGCGGCGAATCGTTCCGCAAATGCACGTACCGGCAACTGGGACGCTACGAAACCGAAGACCAGATCGAAGCGGCCCGCTACCTGGGGTCGCTGCCTTACGTGGACGGGTCGCGGATCGGCATTTACGGCTGGAGTTACGGCGGGTTCATGGCGTTGAACTGCATTCTGAAAGGCAACGACGTGTTCCGCATAGCGATCGCCGTAGCGCCGGTCACCTCATGGCGTTTCTACGACACGGTTTACACCGAAATTTATAACGGCATGCCGCAGGACAACCCGTCCGGCTACGACGACAACTCGCCGGTACGTTTCGCCGACCGGCTCGAAGGAAAACTGCTGATCGCGCACGGCACGGCCGATGACAACGTACACATTCAGAACACCTACGAAATGGCCGCCCAACTGACGGCGCACGGCAAACCGTTCGAAATGCGGATCTATCCGGACAAAAACCACAGCATGGGCAATGCGCGGCACCACCTGCTGGAACGGTGCATCGAATTCGTAAAAGAAAATCTGTAAAAAAACGCCCCGGCCGTTTGGCGATGCGGCAAAAACTCGTTACCTTGCAGGAAGATAACCTAACCCCTGCAAAGCATGAAAACAAATGCAGCCGTTGCCGGATTGATCGCTCTGGGTTGCCTGTGCTTGTCGTTCAGCCCGCGAATCACGGATTCTCCCGCAGCCGGAGAGACGGCATCTTCATCCGTTTCCGCAAAAACGGATTCTCTGCAAAGGGAAGTCCGCCGTTTCGAAGACACGGTGCGTCAGATGGAAAAAGAACTGGGCTGGGCCGTGTTCGAAGAAGCCACCGAAATCGCTTACCGCAAGGGGATCATCGCCCCAGTCTATTCGCTGGCCGACTATCGTTTCGACATCGCATCCTACAACCTGAAAATCGACTCCTGCAAGGCCTATCGCCGGGCTTTCGACGATGCGGAGGAACAACTGCGCCAAGTGCTGATGCAGGACTCGGCTTACCTGTCGCTGATGCGGCACCTTCCGGAAAAGGACGGGAAACCGGACTACGAACGCCTGAAGGCCGGACAGGAACTGATATTCACCCGCCTGTCGCACACCTCCGAGGAATACCGCTGGAAGCGGGAGATCCGCGAACGCAGGCTGCTCGAATCGAACACCGCGCTGCTGCGCACCGTCGCTGCGGTCTGCCGCAGGCAAAACCGGGAGGTTCCGCCGTTTCCGGTTCCTCACTTACAGAACAAAATACAGAAAGACGCGGAAGCCATCGGATCGGATCTCGCCACAGACCTGTCTCCCGACAAAGAGATGGAAATGAAATACAGCGACGAACTGCGGCAGGCCATCGCCTCGCTGGAAGAAGCTCGCGAAGCCCTGTGGCTGACCCGGCAGGATCTGTACCGCCTGCAGGACGAGCGAAAATAATAATCCGCCGCAGCCATGAAAATCCCGATTTGCCTGATCTTCCCGTTCGTATTGCTGTTCCCGCACGCCCGAGCCGAAAATCCGGACGATTTTTCGCCGGAACGCAAGGCATGCATTCTGCACCTGAGATCGGTCAGGGACTCACTCCAAAAAGACATAGACAGCAAAAGGCTGCGGATCAACGCGATCCTGTTCACCGAGGGGATCGCGGAGCTCACGGTTGCCGACCAGCCTTACATCCGGCTTCCGTTCCCGTGCCTCGGATACGACGATCTGGACGATTACGTCCGGGCCGTCGATTCGTTGCAGACGTTCGACCGGAGCTATTATCCGGCCGCCCAGCGACGCAGGGACAGTCTCCTTTCCCTCTCCTGCCGTTACCGGGCCGTTCCGGACGAAACGGACTCGCTGGAACTCGTATTCAAAAAAGCCGTGCTCCGGACGTTGTATGCAGATTTTCGGGCGCACGGGCGGCCGATAAACACGGAATACATCCTGGGGCCGGAGAACACGAACCGGGTCGTGGAAAAAAGCCACGAACGTCGGAGACTCGCGCTGGAACTGGGCGCCCTGTGTCGGCTGCTGGATAAAAAACAGATCGCAGCGGCCGCGCTCTGGACTCCGCAATGGAGTCGCTACGTGCAGCCGATCCCGACGGCGAACGATTCGCTGCTCGCACGGATACGGCTCCGATCGGTCGATTCGCTCTGCCGCGCGACGGAGCGCAAAAAACTGCAGATCAACAAAAGGGTATACGATTTGATTATCCGCGAGGTAATCCGTACCGGGCGGCCTTTCCCGATGGAGTCGCTCGAAAGATGCGGTTCCATCCCCGTAGCCCGCTATCGGGCGCAGCTTTGCAGGAAGGGAAAAACGGTTCCGGAACAGATCGGATCGTTCGAATTCCAGCTCCGGCTGCTGAAAACGATAGCGACCGACTTCCGGCGGCAGCGGAAACTGTTGCCGGAAGGGGAAGTCACCCAGCTTGCCCGGTACCTCGACATCAACGCGGACGCAAAAATCATGCTGCTACGCGAAGAACTCGACGTCTTGGAACAAAAAACGGAACAGGCGATCGAAACTTACGTAGAACAAAAATACTTGTAAAACAAAACAATATGGAATTTTTAACGGAATATCATTTGCTGGGACTGGTCATCGGGATCGCCACCTTTTTGATTATCGGACTGTTTCACCCGGTAGTCGTCAAAGCCGAATATTACTGGGGAACCGGATGCTGGTGGATTTTCCTCATGCTCGGAATCGGCGGGATCGCCTGGTCGCTGCTGACCGACAACGTACTGATCGCCGCGCTGGCCGGCGTGTTCGCGTTCTCGTCGTTCTGGACGATCAAGGAACTGTTCGAACAGCAAGAGCGCGTCCGCAAAGGCTGGTTCCCGGCCAACCCGAAACGCCGAACGAAACAGGTATGCCGGACGGAAGAAAAAAAACGGTAAAAATGTAAAAAGTCCCCCGGTTGTTTTAGTTTAAACCGGGGGCTTTTATTACTTTCGCCGGAACCGGCACGGTCGCCGGAAAACGGCAATCCCGCCCGAAACGATCACTGCTTTTCGAGTTCCAGCAACTTGCTTTTACAAAGCGCGGGACCGGAACGGCTCCATCGATTGTTATCGACCACCCGTCCCTGCTTATCGACCACAACGCAGTGCGGAATCCCGTAAATGTCGAATTTAGTACAAAGCAAGTTCCACTGATCGTCGGACAGCCTCAGGCGCTCGCCCTGAATCCGGCGTTCGGAAAGGAACCGATCGTAAGCCGCAAGCGGGGATATTCCTTCGGACGTGATATATAGGAACTTGATTTTCGAATCTTTCAGCTCTTCGACCGTTTGGCGGGCCTCAACCATCCCCTGCCTGCACGGAGCGCATCCGGTGCCCCAGAAATCGATGTATAGCACGTATCCCCTGTACGGAGCGATCAGCTCGTCGAAATAGTCGTCGGCTTTGGTTCGCGGCTCGTCTTTTTCGACCGGCCGGATTACGACCGACGAGGCTTCTTCGTACGCCCGCACGATCCGGCCGGTCAGGTACGGCGTCCCGACATACGGCAGCAACCGGGTCATTTCCGCGAAAAGATCCAACCGAAAATTCTCGTTTTGCTGTTGCTGCGACACGAGGCTGTAAAAATAACCGGTCAATGCGTAATCGTAAGCCAGGCAACGGTCCAATCCGTAACGGCGCAGCGTATCGAACGCATTCGCATACATGTATTTTTCGCGCAGCGTATCCAGCCGCGCCTGCTCTTTCGCCCGCTGCGCGTTGAACTCTTTGAGACAAGCCCCGAAGCGACGACTGATCATCGTATCCCGGATCGAGACGGACTCTCCCCGGCTCTTGAACGGCAGGCTGTCCAACTCGGCCCGCTGCCCGGGAGTCAGGTCGGGACATCCTTCCCGCACCTTTCCGGCGATATGCGCGATCAGCCCCGGCCCGAACAGACCGCTGAATGCGGAAAATGCGTCTGCGATACGGCCTATATTCATCACCGGACTGCAGACGACAAGCCGGCTGATTACCGAATTCGCATCGGACGTAGTAGTCATCAGCGGATCGTCGACCCGCTCCATCGTAACGAAATCGTAAAAGGACGCCGGAAGCGGCCGGTAATCGGGATTCCTCTCGGCCTCGTAAACGCCGTCGTCGCGCAACCGACCGTTTATGATTTTCGAATTTTGATTCGCCGACGCATAGTCCAACAAATTACAAAATGCCCGCTGACTATGCTCCGCGTAGAGCAGATCCCGCGTCCGGCCGCTTATTTCGTAACGGGCCGCCAGAGCCGACAACGAATCTTCCGTCCGGCGAAAACGTTCGGCGATCCACGCCTTGTATTCGTCGGCAGCCCCTCTTCCGACGCACTCCTGAGTCCGGCCGTAAACGCTGTCTTGCGCCGGCACGATTCGGTCGGCGATCATCCGGTACATATTGTATTCGGCCGCGCGGCCCATAAACCGCGACCGGCTCCAGTCTTTCATTCCCGATCTGCACTGAGGATTCTGCAGATCCGACATCACGAAACGGCACATCAGCGTATCGCCCGGCTCGACGTACAAATTCCTGATCGTTCCGGGCCCCAGGCTCATCACCAAGGTCTTCGGATGTTCCGTTTCGATTTCGGCGGAAAAACGGCCGTCCGGAAGCACCTCGATCAGCGCCGCGCAATCCCGGCCCGTTATCGGATCGTACGACATCAGGGTTCCCGACGTAAAGCCGAACTGCGGCGTATACCCTTCCAGAATACCCCGGATCACGGCCGTGCCCGGACGATACAGCTCGTTCCGGTACTTCTCCGGATCGTATTTCCACTCCGCCGCCGGCGTAGTGCGGCGCACCAGGTCGCGGCCCAGCGTCGCGAACGTACGGCCGTCGGAGCCGAGCAGCAGCGCGCCGTCGCGCCCTTCCTTCAAGCAGAGCGTCGTATCGCGATCGCCATTCTTAAGCTGCACCCACAGCGTTTTTCCTTTGCGGGTCACCGTTCCGTAATCCCAGAAATCGTTCCGCCACACCGCCGTCTGCGGCAGAAAACCGCAGACCCACCGGTTCGAACCGTCGGAAGTCATCCAATGGCCCGCAGCCCACGCCGGAAGCGGCGACGGCGCATCTTTCAGCCAAATGCCGTACGTATTTTCGAGCGGTTTCTGTCTGCCGAGAAAATCGACGCAACGCACATCCGCATCCAGCGGTTCGAAAACGAACCGCGCTTTCGACACGCCGGGAGCGGGTAGAAAAACCTCCTTGCCCAGTTCGAACCCTTCGGCCGCCAGCAGCCTGTACCGCCGGTCGCCGCCGCGTTCCCGCAGATAACATCCCGTATCGTAACGGATCCACGAAGCGGGATCGTTGCGTAACGTCACCTCGGCCACCGTCCGCTCTTTTGTGGTTTCGATCCGGTCGAAGCGCACGACGTAAACATAATCGTTCCGCACCGGATCGACCGTACGTTTCTGTCCCCAAGCCGCACAGCATAGCAACAAAAACAATCCCGACAACAAACTCTTTTTCATATCGCATCGTTTTAGATTTGCAGGTTTCCGTCCGGAATCCGGACGCTAAACAAATTTAATAAAAACATCCTGAAAAAGCTATTTCATAACACAAAAAGACAACCCTTTCGGATTGTCTTTTAAAACATTTCTCTTTCTGCACAACAAATACAGCGAACAACCGGGCCGCTATCGATGCCGCGGGACGTCGGTTTCTACTGCTACGCCGCTCCCCCGCCACCCGATCCGGATCGTCGTCAAGGCTCTTTCTCCAGCTTCAGCAATTTACTTTTACAGTGTTTCGGCCCTATCCTGCACCACCCGTTATTATCGACGATGCGCCCCTGTTTATCGACTACGGCGTAATGCGGGATTCCGCCGATGTCGAATTTCGCTTTCAGCAGGTTCCACTGATCGCGGGTAACCCGGATATGCTCTCCCCCGATCCCGTTCTCCGTCAAAAAACGGTCGTAAACCTCGACCGGCGACTGCGATTCGTCGGTAATATAAAGGAACTTGATTTTCAAATCTTTCAACTCTTCGACGACCGGTTTCGCCGCGATCATGCCGCTGCGACACGGCCCGCAACCCGTCGACCAGAAATCGAGGAATAGTACGTTTTCCTTGTAGGGCGCGATCAGTTCGTCGAAATATTCGTCGGCCTTCGTCCGCGGCTTCTGCCGCTCCTGCGTCCGGCGGGTTTCGCAACCCGAAGCATACGACTGCACGATCTTACCGGTCACGTACGGGGTTTTGACATAGGGCAGCAGCCGGGCTACCTCCTCCAGTCGGGCGCTGTCATTCTCCAGTCTGTCACCTTGACCGGCATACCAGCGTGCGAGCGTATAATCGTAAGCCACGCAGCGATCCAATCCGTAACTGCGCAAAGTGTCGAAAGCGGCCCGGTAAAGCGACCGTTCTTGTTCCGACCTGATCCGAGCGATCTCCCGTTTCAAAAAATCCTGCTCCAAAGCCCGGAAACGGCGGATGACGATAGTATCGAGCCCGGCCAATCCGGCGGAATCCCTTTTCCCGGCGATCAACGAATCCAGCGTAGCCATCTGATGCGGGGTCGGCTCCGGCATCGACGCTTTCATCCGCTTGCCGACATCGGCGACCGCTTTCATCCCGAGGGAGTCGTATCGTTTATTAAACCCGTTGTATGCGGCGCCTACGAACATGGCCGGGCCGTATTCGAGCCGGTTGATCACCTCGGCAAAGCAGGTTGTCGCGATCATCAGCGGATCGTCGACGAAATCCATCGTCATAAAATCACAGAACGACTTCGGCAGCGGCCGGTAATCGGGATTCGGCGTCGCCTTATAGGTTCCGTCGGGCCGTTGCGAGTAGGTATACCGGCGATCGGAATGCCGCATCTGGTAATTGAGCAGGTTCCGGTATTCGGCCGTCCGGAAATTCGCGTACAGCAGATCCCGCGTCCGGGCGGAAAATTCATAGCGGGCGGACAGCGCCGCCAACGAATCGTCCACCTGACGGAGCCGCCCGTCGATCCACACCCTGAATTCGTCCGAGGCGTCCTTCTCGATGCATTTGCTCATCCGGTCGTAAACGCCCCACGGATTGGGCATCATCCGTTGGGCGATTAAATAAAACTGGTTATGCGGCGCCGAACCTCCCATGAACCGGGAACAATCCCATATCTGTTCATATCCATGTCGCCGGGGATTCTGCAAATCGGTTATACTGTAATAACACATCAGCGTATCGCCCGGCGCCACGAATACATAACCGGAGACGTCTTCTCCGATCTGCATATACAATGCCTGCGGAGCTTCCACCTCCACTTCCACGTCGAACCGTCCGTCGGGCCGGATTTCGATCAGAGAATAAGAATCCCGGCGCAGGACATGGTCGGTCACGCCCAACGAACCGGTCGTATAGCCCAGCTTCGGGGTATAGCCGTCGATCACGCCGCGGATCACCGCTTTCTTTTTACCGTACAGGACGTCCCTGTATTTTTCCGGGTCGTATTTCCACTCCGCCGCCGGCGCAGTGCGGCGCACCAAGTCGCGGCCCAGCGTCGCGAACGTACGGCCGTCGGAGCCGAGCAACAGCGCGCCGTCGCGCCCTTCCTTCAGGCAGAGCGTCGTATCGCGATCGCCGTTCTTAAGCTGCACCCACAGCGTTTTTCCTTTACGGGTCACCGTTCCGTAATCCCAGAAATCGTTCCACCACACCGCCGTCTGCGGCAGAAAACCGCAGACCCACCGGTTCGAACCGTCCGTCGTCAACCAGTTTCCCGACGCCCAATCCGGCAGTACCGAAGGTTTCTCCGATTTCTCTAGAAAAATTCCGTACGTATTATGCGATTTTTTCCAGCTCGGATCGATGAAATCGACGCAACGCACATCGGCATCGACCGGATCGAAAATGAAACGGGCTTTCATCTCGCCCGATTCGGGCATGTACACTTCCTTATTGAGTTCGAAGCCTTCCGCGGCCAACAACCGGTACCGCCGGTCGCTGCCGCAATCTTGCAGATACGTCGTCAGCGAATCGTACCGGATCCAGTAATTCGGGAGGTAGCGCAGCGTCACTTCGGCCACCGTCCGTTTACCGGTGATTTCGACGCGGTCGAATTTCGCCACATAGGAGAAATCGCTCCGGACGGGATCGACGATCCGTTTCTGTCCGTAAACGCTACAAGCCCACAGCAACAGGAGACCTGCCAGCAGATTCTTTTTCATGACAGAGCAGTTTTAGGTTCGGGCACCGGCACATGCCGACGTATCACAAATATAGCAAAATACACCAAAAAAACCGCTTTGCGACACAAAAAGACACTCCGCCGCGAATTATTTGAAATATTTACGCTGGAACAGCAACAAGTAAATGACGCCGACGGTGATGTAACTGTCGGCGAAGTTGAAGATCGGGCTGAAAAACAGGAACGGCTCCCCTCCCACCCCGGGAATCCACGACGGGAAAACGCCCTCCACGATCGGGAAAAACAGCATATCCACGACTTTGCCGTGCAGAAATCCGGCATAACCGCCGCCTTCGGGCAGGAAAGTGGCGACGCTCGTAAAGGTCGATTCGGAAAACAACAGCCCGTAGAACGCGCTGTCGAGCACGTTGCCGAGCGCTCCGGCAAAGATTAGCGAGAAACCCGCCAGAACGCCGGCCGGCGCCTTTTTCCGGTATAAATAAAAAATATAATACCCCAAAGCACCGATCGCCAGCAGACGGAAAACACTGAGTATCAACTTCCCGTAATTACCCCCCAACTCGAATCCGAACGCGGCTCCCGGATTTTCGATAAACCGGATGAAAAACCAATTCGGAAAAACCGTCACACTCTGATCCAACATGAAATGCGTCTTGATCCAAATCTTAACGATCTGGTCGAATACCAGCAAAGCGACGATCAACAGGATAATCTTCTTTTTACTCATCGTGAAGGGGCTCATTTAAGATCTGCAAAGATTGTCTATTTTTTTGGAAAAGACAAACCCGCAAACAAAAAGCAGACAGCCCGTTTCCGCAAACCGCCCGCTTTCGTTCCGACCTCCCCGTTATTTCAGCATATCGCTCAATTCTGCACCGGCTCTGAATTTGACCACATTCCGCGGGGCGATCCGGATAGCCGCCCCCGTTCGGGGATTGCGTCCCGTACGTTCCGGCTTTTTAGCCACCGAGAACGATCCGAAACCGACCAGTACGATCTTGTCGCCCGACCGCAACGTTTCGCCGGTCACTTCAATGAACGCGTCGAGCGCTTTTTTGGCATCGACTTTCGTAATTTTTGCATTTCGCGCAATGGCGTCAACGAGTTGAGATTTATTCATGACTCTTAAGTTTAGGTAAACACGCTGAATTTCAGCACGTTTACAAATATAGTCATTTATCTCGTAAAAACGAAAAACTTAAAATGGAAAATTCGCCAACCGTCCGAAACGCAAAACAAACGTCCCGCCGCCGGAAAACAAACGGGAGAAAGCGCACTACAAGTTGGAAAAGTAAAATTTCCGTTATATTTTTGTCCCCCGGAGAGATGGCAGAGTGGTCGATCGCGGCGGTCTTGAAAACCGTTGAGCTGCGAGGCTCCGGGGGTTCGAATCCCTCTCTCTCCGCAACAAACGCTGAAAATCAGCAGATTGCAAAACAAACACCCAGTTTTGCACCCAAGAATGTAAAGTCGGGTGTTTTTGTTTTATTTAAGATAATACAACCACTACATAATAAAAGAGTAGCGATATTAAAAGAATCCGATGAGAAAAGACTAATATTTATCTATCCATTCACTTTGATTTTTCAGGACTTTACATCGTCCTGAAAGTATTTGTTATTGTATTCCAACGTCAGGAGTGGATTATAATACAAGTTTTTTGTGTGGATAGAATTTCGTTTTGCTTAATGTACGAAAGTACTTATCTATAAACGCATGAAATATTAGCACAATGAATCATTGGAAATCAACTTTGGCCGTGATAGGAATAGGCCAACTCATATCTATTTTAACAAGTACGATTGTTGGCTTCTCCATTATTTTTTGGATTAGCAACGAATTTAAATCCCCGACAGCTTTATCTCTGGCTATTTTAGCTGGATTTTTACCACAATTTGTATTAGGCTTGTTTGCCGGGGTCTATGTTGACAGATGGAATCGAAAGAAAACGATGTTTTATTCGGACTTGTTCATCGCGTTCTGTACCCTATGTCTTTTTATTGTGATAACCAAGGGTTATAAAGACCTTTCTTTTTTTTATCTATTGACTGCTTGTCGTTCAATAGGCAGTACGTTTCATGCACCTGCTTTACAGGCAAGCATCCCTCTACTGGTTCCCAAGCACCATCTTGTCAGGGTATCAGGTTTGTACCATTCCATTCAATCCTTCAGTGAGGTGATAGCCCCCGTTGTAGGGGCAAGCCTCGTTGTTTGGCTTCCCATACAGTATATTCTGCTCATAGATGTGATCGGAGCTGTTGCTGCTTGTCTGACCTTACTTTGTGTCCAGATTCCTTCTCTTCAAAAAACGAAAGTTCTTCCAGATTTCAAAAAAGAACTGACGGAATGTTGGCATACCTTGCGGCGTACAATGGGCATTTTGCCTTTATTCGTATGCTTTACGCTGGTGACTTTTGTCCTTATGCCTGTTTTTACGTTATTTCCTTTTATGACGCTTCTGCATTTCAACGGAAACATTTTGCAAATGGGAGTTGTGGAAATGGGTTGGGGCTCAGGGGCATTGTTGGGCGGTTTAGTACTTGCCTGTAAGGCTTTGAAAAGCAAGCAAACATTAGTGATGCATACGGCTTATGTGATATTGGGATTGTATCTGATTAGCGCCAGTTATTTACCATCAAGCGCATTTATAGGTTTTGTTTGCCTAACATTTACAGGAGGCATAGCCTATTCCATTTACCATGCGCTTTTCATCGCTATTATTCAGCAGAACTTGGCTTCGGACATGCTTGGACGGACTTTTTCTCTCATCTTTAGTTTGAGTACCTTTCCATCAATGCTGGGTATCGTAGCTTCAGGATATTGGGTGGAAGCATGGGGTATCACATCCGTCTTTATGATCAGCGGATGGGTTATCTTTCTGATTGGAGTGGGTGCAAATTTTATTTCTTCAATCAAGCAGTTGGATAATTACGCATAGTATTATTTATTAAAGAATTATTATATGACAAAGAAAGAACACACTACGATTACAGAGTTATTTCAAGTTTTGGACTTGTTGGAAAGCCTGGACATGCAGTTTTGGTTGGATGGAGGCTGGGGAGTGGATGTCTTGTACGGACAGCAAACCCGCTTGCATAGAGATATTGACATTGATTTTGATGCCAATTATACAGACCAACTCCTTGATCTTTTGCAGGAGAGAGGATATCAAATTGAAACAAATTGGTTGCCCACCCGTGTGGAACTGTATAGCAAAGAATTAGGCTATATTGATATCCATCCTTTTGTCTTGAATGCGGACGGCACTTCCAAACAAGCCGACTTGGATGGAGGCTGGTATGAATTTCAACCGGACTATTTTGGAACAGCAGTCTTTGAAGGCAGAAGCATCCCTTGCATTTCTGCAAAAGGGCAACAAGTATTCCATTCGGGCTACGATTTAAGAGAGAAGGATATTCACGATTTATCTATAATTAAACAATGTATAACAACAATGAGCCTAACAATTAGATAAGAACAAGAAAATGACAGAAAAACAAATTGTCTGGTATATCTTACTTACAGAAGTAAAGATAGATAGTGACACCCAGTCTGTCACATCCCTGAGTGTAGCTCCATTGGCAGTCTTGCCGGAATTCCAGCGTAAGGGAATTGGGGGGGGATGTTGATTCAGTAAGCCCATCAGAGGGCAGCACTTTTGGGTTACGGCACAGCAGTCGTATTGGGGCATAAAGAGTATTATCCTCGATTTGGCTATCGCAAGGCTATCGATTTAGGAATTGAATTTCCTTTCGAAGTCTCTCATGAATATTGCATGGTGGCTGAATTAATACCTGGAGCTACTGAGAATGTGAAAGGTATGGTTTGTTATCCAACTGACTTTAAATAGTTTAACAAGTAAAATTCATTATATAACTCGGACTGGGTATTTCAATTTCCCAGTCCGTATTCTGATAGTACTTATTCAATTGGAAGATTGTGTTGCTTCAAGAATGAAAGTTTATCCCAATACCCTCTTTGAAAGACGATTTTGTTATCTTTTACATGAAAAAATCCGCATCCACGAAGTCCAAGAGAGTCTTTCCATTCCATGATAGCCCATTCGCCATCTTCAAAAATATTTTCCACCATACAAACCATTTTAGCAGTGGCAAATTCATTCACAAACATTTTGTAGATTGATTCTTTACCAATTATTGGTTCGTTTGCGACTTGATGATTTACTGCATTAGTAGCATACAGCTCTGCTATATGATAAGCATCTGCTTTGTTAAAGCAATCTATCCATTTTTCCAAAACTTCTTTAGGCTTCATTTTTTATAAATTCTTAGGATTTTGATTCTGTAATAAAAACAATCTGTTTGGATGCATAGATACTTGATTTTATTAATAATAGGCTATTCTATATTCTAAATCCTCTGGATTTTTGCTCTCTCTGCACCGAGTTACGTAGATTCTGCTGTAACTTTTCCCATTGTTCCTTAAACCATTGTACTATGGGTTGTCGGTTTATGGTCAGCATAAGCTTACCACTATCCATCGGATGTTTCTCAACCCTAAAAATATCATTCTTGATGTCAAATTTCCACCTGTGTTCTTCGGAATAAATTTTGCCACTACATTGTATGGATTCTTTCTTTGTCAAGAGGTTTTCTATCATGTCTTTGGTAAACCCGATAACAGCGCATAATTTTTCCATTCTCAACATCTCTTTGAACATGGGAAACCATTTGTGGGCTTTTTCAAGCAAGGTGCTCAATCGTGATATTTCCTTGTCTTTGGCTTCAAGTTCTTGATTATGTATTCTTTGAAGATTACGAATTTGTCTGCTATGCTGTTCCTGTATTTGTTGTATCTGAATTTTTAATTCATCAGTAGCTTTGTCCCGTTTGGTAATTTCCTGATGTAGCTGCTCGATGTGATGTTCCAGTTCTTTCAGCTTACCGCTTCCGAAAAGAGAACCTACACCGCTTGCTATGGCGGTAGCAGCATTGGTGGCTGTTTTCTTTAGTTTGTCCGTGCGTATCTCTGCTTTTACCTGTTTGAGTTCCTGTTCGGCAAGGCTTACTTGTTGTTCCTTGTGTCGCTTGGTTTCCTCTATACGTTGCAGTTCGGCTTTCTGCTTCTCAATGATGAAATCATTTCGTTCCAGATGCTCTTTACCTGTGACAGCTTTTGCCTGTCCACGTTCCATCAGGAGAATATCGGAAGCAAGGGTCTGCATGGTTGCCATATCCTCGTCATTGAGCTTTCGGCTCTTTCCAGTTTCATGGTTCATCCAGTCGAATACGACATGAGCATGATAATTTGGTTTGAACCATCTGTTACCGACTTGGAAGCTCTCCTTGTCTTCTGCTTCCGGCTGACCGTTCAGCCAATGCCCTTCGTCTTTATGCAGGAAAATCTGTAGCGGAGTGATGCCCCAGCGTCTTTGGCACTCTTCACCGAATTTGCGTACATCAGCCAGTGTGGTGTCCGGTCTGATAAGCAATACTCCTTCACGGATGGGTGAGCATCCCGCCACCTTGATAATCTTTCCATTCTTTCCCTTGCGTTCCCTTTCCTTTTCCTGCATGGCACGTCCGGTCTTTTCCTTGACCATTTGCTTGATATTGTCATAATGAGTTCGCAGTTCGGGAGTGCCGAAGTCGGGATTTATCCACTGTTCGTTATCGGTGGAAAGTTCGGGAACGACATAGATTCTGGACTCCCCGATATTACGCATATACTCGGCAGTCCTTCGGTTGTGTGCCTCGCTCGATGCGATGTTGCAAGGCTTGATATGTATGCTTGATTTTGTTGCCATAGCTTCTTTCCTTTGTTTACAATTGATTTACTTTGCTCGCTTTCGCAGAGGGGTTCTTAGGGGTAACCCATAAGCGGAGATTGCAAAGAGAGGGTCACTCTTTGCTCGGGGTTCTCAGGGGTGAAACGCCCTGAGTGGGTCATTAGGGCAAAGCCCTAATCCCCTCGGGAGAGCCCACAACTACGAAAGCGAAGCGTGTAGTTATAGTGGGCTATAACCGGAAGCCTTTCGGTTTCTTGGATAGTGTATCATTCCTCTTTTTGACAGATTGCGCTTGCTCTTTCCTATCGGCTATTCGTTTCTGTAAATATTCGTTCAGATCTTTACATCCACTGTAGATTTGCGAGGCGTCACGTATATACCGGGTAGCATCATACTCCTTTCTGATTTGCTGTATTGCTTCCATTCCTGCACGGTCATTGTCAAAGAAACAGTGGATGCGCTCATAGCTTCCCAACGGATAGAGTGCCTTGGGAACATTGGCTACGGAATTAAGAACTATGTAATCCTGTCTGTCGAAGTCGGGTGATTGCGGACAGCTTTCCAGTCTTAAGGTCAGAAAGGAAAGGTAATCCATAAATCCCTCAAAAACGTAACATGCACTCCTTGGCTTTCCTGACTGTCTGATATGGGATATTTCTTTTGGTGCGATACATCCCTTGAAATATCGGTTGCGGATTTCATATCCACCCGATATGTTCGGAAAAGCAATGGCGAAATAACGTTTGCCGTTGTGGGTGAAACGGGCTTCCTTACATTCTCTTTTCGCCAGTGCCGTGTTTATCCCTCTTTCCTGTAGATAGGCAAGCAGGGCAGGAGAAGTCAGCTGTACAATGTCCAACTCCTGAAAACTCGGTTCGGAAAATGACTGCTTGCCAAAAGAGAAAGATACGGGACGGATGTGCGGAGTCTGTTCCTCGATTTTCTGTAGAAGATAAGGTACATAGTCGGAATAGTAGAGTTCCTGTGCCAGTGCAATGATATTTCCACCTTTACCAATTGCAAAATCATACCATTGGTTGCGTTCGGTATTTATTTTGAACGAGGGCTCTGTCTCTTCCCGTAACGGGGATTTATACCACAGGTTGATACCTTGCTGCTTGACGGGAGAATGTCCCAAACTGTACAGAAAATCCGCTATCCTGATTTGTTTTGCTGTTTGTATATCCATAATAAGATGAGTGTTTGAATAATGGTTGGAATATTTATTTCTCTTTTCGCCCGTACCTTTTTATGAAGTACGGTCTGTATAATCACTTCACTTTATTTTCGTATATATAGGATACGGTAATAAAGTGAAGCGGTTTTACATTCTCTGCAATCGCTTCGCTTTATCCTTAATATATAGACCTGCCGAATAAAGTGAAGTGATTACAGGTTAGACGGTCTAATAGTGAAAGTCTGGCTTGAACGTGTATTTCCTGCCGTTCTCCTGTACTATCATCCGTTTGTTCCGGAGCATGGTGATAAGTGATACCGCCTTTTGATGGTTCAGTTTTACACCTACTGACATATAAGACTTGATTAAGGCGGTTTCCAGATCCTTGTAGCCGTATTCCTCTTTCAGTCCGAAAGCCGCTTCTAGTGCTATGCGGTGCTGTTGTTCGGTAATATGCCTGTAAGGGTCGAACTTTTCCTCTTCCGGTCTTCCAGGTTTCTTCGCTTCGGGTCTGTACCCCTCTATGAGTTCAGGCAATGCATTGTCGTTGATACGGAAAGCGAAAGGCTCGAAATCCATTGCACGTATGTGCATGGCCGAAACATTGCTTATATCCCCGTTGCTCTTGTCCTTTTCCACGAGAAGAACGGTTTCCGCCTTGTTGTTCAGCTCCGTACCGATATGCCCTCTTGCGTTTTCATCGCCTTTGTTCTGGTGGAGTATCGTATGGATGTGTATTTGCCTGTCATCCGTCCACTGCATCAACTTGGATATGATGCGTGTCGATTCTCCCGGACTGTTGATGTCATATACCATATCACGGATGCCGTCTATGATTACAAGCCCTATGTCCGGTGTATTATAGATAGCCTGTTCGACAATCCTGATGCGCTGTTCGGGCGTGTATTTCCTCAAAGCGAGAAACTCCAGATGTTCATTGTCCCTGTCATCAGGAAGACCGGCCAGCCGTAAAATACGTTTCATGACTTTCAGGCAGTGATAATGGCTTTGTTCCGTGTCCACATAAAGGACTTTCCTTTTGTTCTCCGGAAGTTCTGCCACATACCGTAGTACCGTACCGTTTTTCAATGAGGCGGCTACAATAGCCGACACATTGAAAGTCTTTTTACTTTTGGCTTTGCCTATGGATGCACTGAAATTGCCCAGTGTGCCAATGACCGAACCTTGCACTTTTAAAATCTCAGGTGCTTTCTCATAGATTTTCGATAGGCTCAGACGTGAGGCTTGCCAAAGGATTATCGCCTGTTCTGCAGATATTTCCTTTATTTCTCTCATATAGTCCATAAGCATACCTCCCATTATTTCCGTCCTCCTGTTTTCTTTCCGGCAAGTTCAAGAGCCAGTTCTGCATCAACTATAATCTTGCGCCCTATCTGGGTAATCGCCTTGTCTATCTTACCGCTTTTCTTTATGCGGTTGGCAGTGGGCAGACTGCACCCGAACAGTTTGGCTATACCGAGTATTCCGTACACATACTTCTTTTCCGTGTCTGTAACGGGTTGCGGCAATGCTTCGGCCTGACCTGAAGCGTGCTTACTCAGGAATATGAATTCTTCGCCTGTCATTTGCCAGACGGGTTTTGATAATAATTCTTGGATATTTGTCATCGTCCAATCTATTTAGTCGTTAAACAATCAGCCCTGCGCACTGGCTGTTATTTCTGTTCTCGAACGATGCAAAATTAGGTAGGGTTATGAGTGGTAAGGATGGGGACGGTACAAACTGAATATCATTGTATCTTATTGAATATCAGAAAACAAAAATACCACTCAAAAATTATTTTGAGTGGTAAAAGTGGAACTTTCGTAAAGTATCAGGATATATCACGGATTATCTGAATATATGTTCCATTTCCTTGGCGAAATTTTGGTTGCTGTCACTGGGGAAATCTGAAACAGGCTCCTTGTACTTGGATTTGTAGTAGCTGTCGTCAATATCCAGCAGTTTCAGTATTCTGTCTTTCCATTTGTCCCTGTCCTGTTTGGAGAGTTTCTCGCTCATCAGGAATATCAGATAGCATACACGTATTTTCTCTCTCGGTTTTATTTTCAGCTTACAGTTGCAGGGGTGAAGATTCATATTGGCATAGAAATCTGGTGCGGAAATTTCTTCGAACTGTTCTCCTTTGCACACCTCATGAATGAGCGAAAGTAATTTCATGCTGAAATATTCCTGTTGTTCTTCTGTCGTTTCCTGCTGACTGATTGGCTCGCTTGATTTATTCTCTTGCTTTCCGTCAGGAATGTATTTCTTCAATATATCCAGAAAAAGGCAGCTTTGACGGTATATGTCCGCACAACAGTTCTTCATATATTGGAATGCCTCTGTTCTTGTAGCCTTTTGCTGGTCATAGAGTTTGTTCAGTTTGGCTTTTTCCCTGTCATATTCAGCCTTGCAGCGTTCATATTCTTTCTCTGCCTGTTTTTCCTCTTCGGCTGTATGCTCCCTGTAACCAATGGAATCATACCTGTTGTTGGCTTCATTCAGCGGCTTGCTCAGACTTCTTGTAACATCCAGCTGGGCTTCAATTTCCTGAGAATACCTTTCCATGTGCTGATAGCAAGCACGTTCTATGGCTCTGTCACTTAACGGGCGTATCTCATAAGCCTGTATGCTCTTTTCTATTTCAGTTTTCAGACTGTTGAGTATCAAGGTGTATTGCTCTTTTTGCTTGTCAAGCACCAGTTCAAGGATAGCGGCTTCAAAGGATTTCATGTCATTATACTCCTGATAGAAATCCGATATGAATTTCTGCCTGTCAAAAGAAAAAGCGTAATTATCTATATAGTCTCTGTATATTCTGTTAAGTTCTCCATATTGGGGAATCATCGTCTGTATCTTTCCTGCCATATACTTTATATTATGGGTTCTTGTCCTTGTCAAGGAATAAGGTCAGTTCTTCTTCCACTTCTTCTATACTCGGTAGGGCAGATTTCAGATTTTCGGGTACTGCCTTGCTCAATTGATAGTCGCTGATACCTATCGGCTGGTCATATCCAGCCAAGGCATATTGTGCCACGACCTCATCCTTACCCCTGCACAGCAAAAGACCGATGGTCTTGTTATCATTTTCTCCCCTCAGTTTATCATCTACAACATTGATATAGAAATTTAACTGCCCTGCATATTCCGGTTTGAATGGCGTTGCTTTCAATTCCACGACGACATAGGCGTGGAGCTTGATATTATATAGAATCAGGTCGGCGAAAAAGTCACTGTCCCCAATCTGGAAATGTTTTTGTCTGGCAACAAAAGCAAAGCCGTTACCCATTTCCAGCAAGTAATGGGTTACATGCTTTACCAACTGTTCTTCTATATCCCTTTCGTCAGCCTTTTCCTTTGCTCCTGCCAAGTCAAAGATATACGGGTCTTTTAACAGATAATTGGCAAGATCGCTTTGAGGTGCCGGAAGTGTGGCAGTGAAGTTGTTTACCTTGTTACTCTTGATTTGTCTGTCATACAGATTACTTTCAATCTGCATTTTCAGCACATTACTGCTCCAACCCATTTCTACAGATTGTTTCATATACCAATACCTTACACCTAATGGTAGCGGATTATTGAGTATGACCATATGGCTTGCCCAATTTATTCTTGCAATCGGTGACGCCAAGAATAAATCTTCTATATCCTCTATTTTTATTTTATAGATGGTTGCTACTGTTTTTTCTACATTCTGAAATTGCGCAGGAACCTCCTGCGTAATTTCTAAAGATTGATTATCAGCTGATTGTATTTGCGCAGTAAGCTCCTGCGTAAATTGCCCGCTGTTGAGTTTAAGGACTTCATTAGTAATGTTTTGAATATTAGGGACTGACAGTATTGAATCTGTTTCAATAAAACTACGAAGTACATTTAACGGATATAAACGGGCAAACTGGCACATATAAGTAAGATTACGCTCCGAATATCCCTTCTTTTCAGGATAATTGAATCTGATTGCCTGTGCCAACTTCTTGATAATTTTACCACCCCAGCCATGCAGGTTTTGGTGGTACAGTATATAATTGCCCATTTTCCAGTAATGGAACAACATCTGGGCATTGGCTGCGGTAATGAGCCGGACTTGTGCCTGTTCTATTTCCGAACCGACAGCATGGACAAAGGCATCAAAATGACCTTTCTTTATATTATGTTCGTTGTTATTTTCCATATTACTAACTATTACTTAACAAAGATAACTCTAATAATGGATAATCTGTGAAACAGACTGATACTTTTATAGTTGGTTAAACTTGTTCATTGCATTAGCCTTAATATCATCGGCTATGTCAATGTAGGGCTTCATGGCTTTATAATCACTGTGTCCTGTCCATTTCATTACAACCTGTGCCGGAATACCTAGAGCCAGCGCATTACAGATGAATGTTCTTCTTCCTGCATGAGTACTGAGCAATGCGTATTTCGGGGTAACTTCATCTATGCGCTCATTCCCTTTATAGTAGGTTTCACGTATAGGTTCGTTAATTTCTGCCAGTTCTCCCAGTTCTTTCAGATAATCATTCATTTTCTGATTGCTGATAACAGGCAATACCATGTGGTTTTCAAAATGGATGTCCTTGTATTTTTCAAGTATGGCTTTACTGTACTTGTTCAGTTCAATACTCAGACTATCTGCCGTTTTAACGGTGGTGACTTCTATATGGTCGGACTTGACATCACTTCTCTTTAGGTTGCGAACATCTGAATAACGCAGACTGGTAAAGCAACAGAACAGGAAAACATCCCGGACACGTTCCAGATACTGTTTGTCTTTGGGTATCTGATAGTCTTTAAGTCTGTTCAGTTCTTCCCATGTCAGGAAGATTACCTTCTTGGGGGTGGTTTTCAATTTCGGTTTGAACGTATCGTATGCTATATTCTGGTGATAGTCTTTCTTGAAGCTCCACCGCAGGAACCATTTGAGGAATCCCATTTGTTTACCGATGGTACTGTTCCTCATATCCTTTTTGTCGCGCAGGAAATTGACATATTCGTTCAGTCCGAATTCATTGAAATATTCAAAGGTTAAATCTTCCTTGAACTCCTTGAGGTGATTTTTAACGGCTGCAAACTTTTCGTATGTGGATTCAGTCCAGTTATTCTGGTTGCCGCATTCTTTTACAAATTCATCGAATACCTCCCAAAAACTTATCTTTACGTCTTCCTGGTCTTCACTTGTATCTTTCATCCGCAGGTTGAATGCGTCCTTTAGCTGTTGGGTAGTGGGCATGGCTTCCCGTACCTCAAATTCCTTGAACACGTTTTGAATTTCGGTATAGTATTTCAGCAGATCGGCATTGATTTCAGATGCACTTTGCTTTAGTTTGTTGGTACACCCGTTCTTCACTCGCTGCTTGTCAGCATCCCACTTGGCTACATCAATGCGGTAACCCGTTGTAAACTCAATGCGCTGACTTGCGTATATGACACGCATACGGATAGGCACGTTCTCCACGATTGGCACACCGTTCTTCTTCCGGCTTTCCAATGCAAAAATGATGTTTCGTTTGATATTCATAATTGGGTGTGTTTGAAATTCTACACCCAAATATACACCCAATATTTGGAATAGCAAAAGATATTCAGAAAGATTTAGATTTACTATGTACTCCAAATAGTGCTTGATTATTAATGATTTGCAATTTTATGATATTTCTTGAATATGTAGGTTCGAGAGCCTAACTCTCCGCAATGGTAATGTATCAGATTAGGGCATAGGATTGCAACTAGCTGAAAATCATTATCATGACTTAAAGAAAAACATAAAAAGAAGACGACTTTCGGGTCGTCTTTTGTATTTTTGCGCCCGCAAATCGGCTGAAAACCGGCCGAGGGTTCCGGATAGGAACCTTCATGTATCAGATTAGGGCACGAAAAAAATGACTTGCAAATTTTGCGGAGGAACTTGTATCAAAAAGGCTATCAAGAGAATGGGAAACAACGCTATAAATGCAAACACTGCCACAGGAAACAACAGGCGGATTATTCTTACCAAGCCTATATCCCGGAATTAAACCGGACGATCTCGGAATATACCAAAGAGGGCGTCAGGATCAGAGGCATCGCAAGGTTACTGGAAATATCGACGACTACTCTCATTAGAAGAATCATCTCCATCTCCAAAAATATAACAGCTCCGCATGTAACAGCCAATATAGAATATGAAGTCGATGAAATCAAAACCTTTGTCGGCCGTAAAAAAGATCATATCTGGGTAGCCTATGCTCTGAACTGCGCTGACAAATCCGTCGTCTGTTTCTCTGTTGTACCTCGTACCAATGAAACGCTGAGTAAGGTTACCGATAAACTGACCAATGCCAGATTGATCTATACGGATAAACTCCGGCAATATAAAACACTCATCTCACCGGAAATCCACAGGACTGCTCACCGCGGCACCAACCACATCGAACGTCATAACCTGACCATCCGTACACATATCAAGCGTCTGACCCGCCGCACGATCTGCTTCAGCCGGAAAGCGATAATGCTTTATGCGGTGTTAAAGATTTATTTCTGAGGATAAGATTATCTACGACATGCAAAAACAATCAAGTTTTATTGAGTTAGGCGCAAATTGCAATATAGGAAAACAACGGATATTCCATCTGTATTAATGCGGAATAGTGGCAAACCCAGCCAATAAATTGATTGTAAATATTTAATATACAAATAATTGCATCCAGAAGTGACGTAGCAATTTTGACAATTGAAATATTCTTACCTGCCAAAATCTTAATTGAAAAACGTCAGTACAATGACTGTTTTTGTGTCAAATTTGTCAATACAATTAGAAATAATCCCAGTAATTAGAGCAGAAATATTACGGAGCCTAAAGACTATACAAGTCTAATATTCATGCCTTATTAACCTGTTTATTAGATTAATAATACCTAATTTTAAAACAACTCTTTGGGACTTATCTTCAAAAGCTCGTCGTAAGGAATTCCTCCTGTTCCAACAAGCAACACTTTGTCCGGTTGAAATTTCTCAGCAAATACACCCATCCCCTCATTGTCTGCATGAGCTCCGCTTTTCACCTCCAAACCAACAACCTTACCTCCTTTTTCAAGAACAAAATCTACTTCGAAATTACCTTCATGCCAGTAATACAGATTATATCTATCAGATATGGAGTGATTCATTAAATGTGCTCCCACAGAAGACTCAACCAGTCGTCCCCATAATTTCGGATTGACTACTGTGTCCTCAAAAGTTTCATCGCTTTGTGAAATCAGCAGTGCATTATTGTAGACCTGAAACTTAGGACTCGACGATCGCTATCGAATCACATTTCCTGCATATTTCTCCAAACCACCCAAGAGGCCGCAGTCAGACAGCAATTTAAGATAATTTGCCAACGTCGTCGTGTTACCGGCATCTTGTAGCTGGCCAATATTTTAGTGAAAGAAAGAATCTGGCCAGAATATAAACAACCGAGTTCAAACAATCTCTTTAACAATGCCGGTTTATCCACGCGAGTCAACATCAGGATATCTTTTGAAATGCTTGTTTCGATCAAAGCATCCTTCATATAGTTTTTCCAACGTTCTTCGTCGGTAATAAGCGAGGCAGCACCCGGATATCCCCCGAAATAAACATATTGCTCAATCGACCATTCGAACGCAGCTTTCATTTCAGCAAAAGACCAATGGCCGAGATAAAATGTTTCGAAACGTCCTGCCAATGACTCTGTGAGTCCTTTCTGAATCAATAATCGGGAAGATCCCAGTAAAATTACTTTAATATTGATATTTTCTCGCGTATCCTTATCCCATTGCTGCTTGACGATCTCACTCCAATTTTCAATCTTCCACGAGCAGATATTCCGACACATTTGCAGCCTTCATTCTAAGCCTAGCTGTCTCCCAAACCTGAGTCAACCATGCCGAGTTAGTCGCCGACACGGCATCCGCAGATTCATATACATTAAGGTAACGAAAGTTTCTGCAGCAATTGATTTACCATCGTGGTTTTCCCCACCTGACGAGGCCCGAGGATTACCTGTATGAACTTTCGTGGCTCTTCGATCCTTGCTTGAATCTCCTTTATATAAGGGCGTTCGTACATAATAAATAAATTACTCAACGACTTGTGTAAATTTACTCAATACTTTTGCGATTACAAAATATAGGGCAATGTTTAAATCTATATGATCGTAAAAATGGAAACAAATATTGCGGAGGCACATGCGTAAAAGACGGAACGCAGAGTAACGGCAGGCAACGCTACCAATGCAAGTCGTGTCATCGAAAACAACAGACACTATATAGTTACGACGCCTACCAGAAAAGAGGGAGCGGCATACGAAGTACAGCACGAATACTGAATATCTCTCCCACAACACTACTTAGCAGAATTGTACAGATTGTTCATACAATCTCGCGTCCGACAGTCATTACTCAAAGCACCTATAAAGTAGATGAAATAAAGAGCTTTATACGAAGAAAGTCCGAACACATCTGGATAGCATATGTCTTGGATAGAAAATCCAAACAGGTCGTCAGTTACAATATCGGCCCACGGACAAACGCCACCCTTAACGTTGTCCTCAAAACACTCCATCTATCCGATACAAAACGGGGTCATACCGATAGATTAAAAAACTATCGCTCTCTAATTGTGACAAAAATCCATCGGACGTCATTGTACGGAACTAATCATATCGAACAACATAACTTAACGATTCGGACACATCTGAAGCGCCTGGCTCGAAAAACCATCTATTTCAGCAGGAATGCTGTTATTCTATCTGCAATCTTGAAGATTTATTTCTGGAGATAGTATAATCATCTAACAGTGGCGAATGTGATTATTGAATATCGAATAAAAAATAACCCAGCAAAACAAAATAATCCGATACTGCTCTTTCTTATACTTTAAAAATCGTAAAAACCCGAATTAATCGCTATAAGTTGTAACAACTTAGGTGTAATATACACACTTTTAAAACTGTTATGAATCGGGAAAAACAGATAGAAGAAAGTTTTATTCGGAAACTGACGGAGCAACTAAAATATGTCTATCGTGATGACATTCACG